>JAJDBD010000108.1 GCA_029261575.1 Nitrospinaceae bacterium
TCTTCGCCTTCACCGAAGACCCGGACAAGTACGAGATCGAGTTGATCCAATCCTCGAAGTCCTGACCGGCGAGCCGCCGGGGCCAGCCAGCGTGACGCTGGGGCCAGATAAAAAAAGTTTAGACAGGATTTACGGGATAGACGCTGACAGAATTTTAATAATTCCTCTCCCCACCGCGGGAGAGGGCTGGGTGAGGGGGGAGCTTCGACAAAGCCTGTCCTGAGCTTGTCGAAGGACTCAGCCTGACAAGAGGAATAATTTTTACTGGTCCAGAATAAAAAAAAAGCGGGCGCCGCCCCTACTGACCTTTTAAACGCTATTTAAAGCTATGAAAATTTCCTCCCAAAGGGGAGTGTAAAAGGCCTCTGACCCGTGACGCCCCATCTTATCTCAAAAAAATTAAGAGGCCATGCCGTAGTGTACTACCACATGGCTCCGGTCCGCCACCTCTCAGAGGGAACGGAGTATCGGAATTTGATGTTGCTCTTTTTGATTTATCCCATTAGGTCAAATTACATGTGATACACCACATGAGCAGGGAAGGGAAATCCAAAAGTTTGGTCATAATGACCTCCTCTCAAAGTCCCTTAAGTGGGGTGAGTTCAATTAGTCGATGCAACACTTTATCTTTAAGATGAAAAGATGGAGTGTAAGAAATGGCATATCGAACCCGAATAAAGTATACCGCATCACAGAAGGCTGAGATATGGGATCGCTGGCAACGCGGCGAATCCATGACCTCGATAGGAAGAGTATTTGATCGTCCCTCATCATCAATCTTTAATCATTTATCGCCTACTGGCGGTATTTGCCCACCCCCTCGACGAAGATCTCAGTTGGCGCTGACCCTTTCAGAGCGTGAAGAAATTTCACGAGGAATTGCGAATCATCTATCCTTGCGGACTATCGCAACTCAACTTGGGCGCTCACCCTCAACGGTTAGCCGAGAAATCAACCGAAATGGTGGCCTGGAACAATACCGAGCCAACCAAGCCGATAAAGCTACCTGGGATAGAGCTCATCGCCCAAAACCTTGTAAACTGGCAGGCAATCCATTTCTAAGAGGCCTTGTTGCAAGAAAACTCAAATCAAATTGGTCGCCTGAGCAAATAGCGGGTTGGCTGAAAAGAACTTACCCACGAAACGAGAACTATCAAGTGTCGCACGAGACCATTTACCGTAGTCTATTTATCCAGGCTCGAGGCGTATTGAAAAAGGAGCTACAACTTTATCTTAGGACTCAGCGTGCGATACGTCGATCTAAGCATGCGACGCTCAAAAAGGATGGACTCGGACAAATTACTAATGCGGTATCAATCCGTGAACGGCCTACCACCGCAGAAGATCGCGCTGTCCCAGGCCATTGGGAAGGGGATCTTATCGAGGGATCAAATAATAGCTATATAGCAACTCTGGTCGAGCGTCAATCACGTTACGTGATGCTGGCTAAGGTGGTCAGAAAAGACACCAAAACAGTCGTATCCGCATTAATAAAGCAATCCAAGAAACTGCCAACAGAGTTGTACAAATCACTGACTTGGGACAGAGGAAAAGAGATGGCAGATCACCAACGTTTTACTATAGCCACGAATATCGATGTATACTTTTGTGATCCGAGCAGTCCATGGCAGCGGGGTTCGAATGAGAATACCAATCGTCTGTTAAGGCAGTACTTTCCCAAAGGAACAGATTTATCGGTACACTCACAAGCCAAGCTTAGTGCAGTAGCACGCCAGCTAAACGAACGGCCCAGAAAAACGTTAGCGTACGAAACACCAGCAGATAGATTTAACAAATGTGTTGCATCGATCAGTTGAGCTGACAGTCGCCTTCAGCCTTATTTTCCTAAACCTTTTCTATCGGCTAATAGCGGATTCGATTAAGGAAGCTGAGTGGTAAAAAATTTCTGTGCCGGATCTTGCCGATAAAATCCCTGTAAAACCTGATAAAGTTTTGGATGATAGTTTTTCATATTTTCAGGTTTACTAAAAAAATATTCAGTCGCCACCGCGAAAAATTCGGCTTCATTCGTTACCGCATAGCTGTCAAAAAAAACAGGTTCATCGTTTTCCACCTTGTCACATAGCTCTTGATACTCTTCGGAACATACTTCACTCCACCGCTGATATTCTTCAGGAGTTGTTAGTGGCGGAGTGCCGTCAGCGCTGCCATCAAGCATGTCCAGCTTGTGGGCGAATTCGTGATAGACGACATTATGACCGTTTTCGGGATGCCGAGTATCTCTTTCCACCGCATCCCAAACGAGTATCACCGGGCCGCGATGATGGGCTTCGCCTAGAATTGGCGTCGGGCCACGCACCGGACTAGTGCGAACTTCAAAAAATCCTATTGAACTCTCAGGAGAAATGATTGTTGTAGGATAAACATAAATGGAATTCACATTGCGGTAATAATCGTTTGGCAACGCGAGAATCATCAAGCAGGCATGGGCGGCAATTATGACGCGGATTTCATCCGTCAATTCGAGGCTATTGCATCCCAACCAATCCTTTTCGGCAATAAAGATTTGGATGAGATTCTGTAAACGCTTTTTTTCTTCATTATCGAGGTGTTGATAATATTGAATATTATTTTGAATGTGCTTCTCCCACTCGCCGGGGAAAGGAGCGGCCAGTATTTTTTTTCGCCGAATAGCCCGAAACCAATGCCACATAAAATTTAACCTCGCCGGCAGATCAAGCCATGATTTTCAAAGCAAAATAAGGCGCAATGCTCAAGACTATCATCGCAATCTTGTACTGCGCCAAGTATTGAAAATAAGCGCGCCCCAAGTCCTTTTGATCCAATCCAAAAAATTTAGAATGAATCTTCGATATAGGACCGCGCATTGCGACCACCAGGGTCGCAGAAATGCCTAGCACTGCAATATTTATCACTGATACCCAGCCAAGAAACTCCGTGAATGCCTCTATAGTCATCGTTCGCGCCTCCTGAGTTTTTCCGTTAACCAGATTATTAAATTGCGGCCAATAGCTAATTCATTTTAACACGCATCCGCGGAGCCAGCGTGACGCTGGACCCGGTAGACGTAACTTATATGGGGATGTTACGAGCTTGGGAGTAATTGCCGACGAGATTTCGAACCGGGAACTAACCGAATGCGTTGAGAGAAGATTGTCCGCAGTAGAGAGCTACGGCGTATTCGCCCTCCGCGGAGGAGTGGTGCCGAGGGCCGGACTCGAACCGGCACGGGGTTACCCCCGAGGGATTTTAAGTCCCTTGCGTCTACCAAATTCCGCCACCCCGGCTGATTGGTGGGTTTCTACCTAAGAGCGTCGCTCTACGGTCCCGAATGGTAACAGGATTTTTTATTAAATCAACTTACTCGTTCACCCGTTTACCCGTTCCCCCGCTCACTCTTCGCTTGTTTACCCGCTCCCGCCTCCCTTTCCTTGGATTTCGCCCCGGAAAACTGCGACAATGTCTTTCTTGTCCATTTGCCCGGTCCCCTAACGAAATTGTTCGTATGTTGAATCCCCAAAGAGTTCTCAAAAAAATCCTGCGGCCAGACGCCGACCTCGCCGCCTTTGAATCCTCCGGCGAAGCTCTGGAAGCAACGGTCGACCTTTTCCGCAACGTGCAAAAATGTTGCAAGGCGCGCGCCTGGCTTTTGGAGTCAGCGGGTTTCGACGCGGCTCTCTCGCCGCAAGCGTTCACCGACTTGCTGGCCCTCCCGGAAATCGATCGGCTGGAAACTGTCACTCGCGATCTGGACGTCGAAATCTCCCGGCGGAGCGACGCCCGCCGCGCGGACGATCCGGTATCGGTGGGCGAATTGAACGCGGCGCTGCGCGAGTTGTATAAAGACCTCGACGAGACGCGGTCGCGGTGGATCAAGGATTGTGACAGCCGACTTTATTTGCTCGGCGATATCTCGGACGATTCGTTGAAGCGGGCGGAGGCGTTGGCGGGCGCTATGAAAAATTTGAGCTGGCAGGGCTTCGGTTTCGTCGTTTCAATCTGGAAAGCTCGCGGCCTGGAGGCGGACTTTAAAAAACTTTTCCCGCAAGCGGACGGCGTCCATCCGCTTCGCCAATCGCTCCCGCGCGTGGAAAAGGAACTGGAGTTTTATGCGCATTGTCGGCGGGTGAACGAGAAATGGCGGCCGCTGGGGGTGGACTTGACTGCCTGGCTTCGCGGGAACCTGCTGAGCGGGGTCGCGCAAAACCTGGAAGAGTTGGGCAACGCGATCTGGAACCTGGTTTATGAAAGCCCGCGCCTTCCTAAATCCGTCCAGCTTGCGGAACTGGATTTCAACGACGTCGAAACGTTGTTCAACAATAAACGGATCAACCCCTAAAACCGCTATTAAACTTTTTAGTGGAAGAATCCGCCCACCGGCGGAGGCGCCGGGGCCAGTTAAAAGATTTCCCCCTCACCTAGGTCCGTCGCTCCGTGAGCGCTCCCCGTCAAGGGAGAGGAGTTATTTAAGCTAGGCTTCGACAGGCTCAGCCTGACAATTTGCTCCCATTTCAAAACGTTGGGTCCAGCGTCGCGCTGGCCGGGCGTTGCCCGGTTAGGTGGATTTGACCTGGAAGCCTTCTTCCTTGTCCAACAGCAGTTGTTTGATATTGGTCATTTTTTGCGCTTCGAGCAGGAGTTCCTGGCCTTCGCCTTTTATTTTATTCAGGCGCATGTCCAGCCGCTTCAAATTGGAAAACAGGGGCAGGTACTTTGCGAAGTACTTGGCGCCTTCGTCCGTCACGTTGTTGTCGGACAGGTTGAGGTTGACCAGGCTGAGCAGGTTGTCGGAGATGGCGATGTGTTTGATCCCGTCGTTGCCAATTTCATTGTAAAACAGGTTCAGGGACGTGAGTTTGGTCAACACGGTCGACGTTGCCAGGCTTTTGACGCCCCGGACGCCAAGCAGGTTGGTTCCCAGTTCCAGGGTTTCCAGATCTTTTAACATTTCGCAGTTGGCCAGGTCCTTGGCGCCCAGTTCTTTAAGGTAACACGCTGTCAGATTGAGGATTTTTCCGTCGGCGGACAGGTTTTCGCGAAACAGGTCTTCGCTCTCTTCAGAGGTCAGATGACCTTTACTAAATTTGTTTCCTGAATAATCCATAATTCACACGTATCTCGTAAAACGTTAACTAAATTGCGGAAACCAGTTCCGCTTGCCGACGATTCGGCGGGACTTTGCGTTTGATCGTTATTATAATGATAGACGATTATAATCGAAACGCGTCGTCCGGGGAAGCCCCCAGTGGCAGATAGGCGTAACTTATTCGGGAAACGCTACATGTTTGGGAGAGCTTGCAAATTAAAAATGTCGCCCCCACGGCGAGTGGCCGGGGAAGCCCCCGGGGGCAGATAGGAGTAACTTATTCGGGAAACGCTACATGTTTGGGAGAGCTTGCAAATTAAAAACGTCGCCCCCACGGCGAGTGGCCGGGGTAGCCCCCGGGGGCAGATAGTGTAACGTTTAAGAAAAACGTTACGGGCTACGGTGAGTTTGGCGTCTCGAATGCAATAACGAAAGTTCGAGAGGTTGGATATCAGATCGAAAAAACTCTCCAATCGCCAGCCACTGGCTCCGGCGCCTCGCCGGGCGACTATTTATTTGATTTTTCTCTGAAATTTCATATTATAGACTCTTCCATTATTTATTAAAGCTGAAAGAATATTAACCCATCGGATTTCAGGAGTTCATCAATGGCCAACCTCTATGAAAACAATCTGGAGTACAGCCTTGGAAATAACGTGATCGTGACCCAGATGACGCAGGCGATCAACTGGGCGCGGAAGTTTTCATTTTTCATTTATCCGTTCATCACCGCGTGTTGCGGCATGGAATTCATGTCCGTCGCCGGACCGCGTTACGACCTCGACCGGTTTGGCGCCGCGTTTCCGCGCTTCTCGCCGCGTCAGGCGGATTTGCTGATGATCGTCGGCACCATCAGCCACAAGCAGGCGCCCATTCTCGTTAAAGTGTACAACCAGATGACCGAACCCAAATGGGTCGTCGCCTACGGCGTCTGCACGGTCTCCGGCGGATTTTACGATAATTACGCCACGGTGATGGGCGTGGACACGCTGTTACCCGTCGACGTTTACATTCCCGGATGCCCGCCGCGCCCGGAAATGGTCATCGA
>JAJDBD010000109.1 GCA_029261575.1 Nitrospinaceae bacterium
CAGTTATAGGACACGCATTTACCTTTAATATAACAGAAACCGGACAAGTGCACACTGTTTAAGTGCGCAGTCTGGTTAAGTGCACACGCCGAGCATGCTCCGAGAGTAGCTGCTGTACAGAATCGTAGCCGGATTAATGTGAGATAATGGCATAAGTGAACAAGATTTTCTTGCTGGAACGATGTGTACTTATCCGGTCACGATTTCATACAAATTTTGCCTATGGGGCCAGCAAAACATGTGCACTTATCCGGTTTGTGCACTTAACCTGTGCACTTATCCGGTTTTTGACCACATGTAAAACATAGGGTGAAAGTTCGGGACATGGAGACTTTGTGCACTTATCCGGTTTGTGCACTTAAGTGGTGTGCACTTATCCGGTCTCGACTGTATTAATATAATATTGAGCATGACAGTCGGCAGTCGCCCTAATAATCTTGTGTTCAGCGGAGCAGTGCTGATTGGGGGATGAGCTAGTTTCGCCTAGTGTCTAACTGGCTCCGTGATACGTCCAATCAACAATGCAAATTTCAAGATTATTACCCAGAGGAAATGCCGAAGGCACAGTTCCTACTAGTTCCGCTAGAAACCATTGAAATGATTTATTTATAGCACACACACACACACAAGGCATTCAGACACTTACTTCTCAGACAAAATCGGTCGCCTACTTTTCAGACCGAATCGCCACTTTTCAGACCAAACTGGACACAACTAAAATTAATATCAAAATGTATTAACAAAATTAACATAGAAAATCCATTAGAATGTTCGTGAATGTCCCGGTAATCTTCGAGAATGCTCTTTAATAGTCAAGAATTCCTCTATACAGATTTGCAGATATATGGGTTAACAGAAGAACGTCACAAGCAACTACAGTCGATTTCGGTTATTGCGAACTCGATTATAACGAAATTTCGGTTATAGCGAAATCCCATTCCGGTCCCGATTAGCTATTTCGCTATTACTTATACTTACTTTACTTATAGTAGTAGTCAATTTCGGTTATAACAAAATTCGGTTATAGCGAAATATTTTTCGGGTCCCGAGCCATTTCGTTATATCCGAATTCGACTGTATGAGCTACGAAGAGGCTAGAGCACACTGCTTGCGTGGCGACAGCGTCAGCGAGCAAGCGAGCTAGATGCGGACGGAGGCCCTCATGAAACTCTCGTCAAGTCGATGGCAAATCATCAGCAAGGCAAGTTGCTCAAGTCCGCTAGTGCCAACGAGAGCACCACCCAGGAACATCATCTACGCCACCTGCTTTAGCATCTGGGTTGCGTTCGTCGGCCTCTTCAATGCGCTGCAGGACATCAGCAGTTAATTTGTTGTTGTTCCATTCACAGCCGTGTTGGATGACGGCCTCGGCTGGCCTCTAGGCGTAGATGACGTTCCTCGCGGTGCTCTCGTTGGCACTAGCGGCTTGAGCAGCCTGCCTCGCCGCCGATGAATTTGCCATCCGGCTTGTTCGATTTTGATGAGGGCGTCCTGCGTCAAGCTCGCTCGCTCGCTGACGTCGTCGACGAGCAAGCAGTGTGCCAGTCTGTTCGTTGCTCATGGTTGCACGTGACGTTGGCCTGCTAACCTTCCAAATCTGCTAACTTGTATAGAGGAATTCTTGATGACTAAAAGAGCATTCTTGCAGTTCAATGACATTCGCGAACATTCCTATATGGATTCTCTACGTTAAGAATGCATTTTTGTATTTATTTATAGGTGTATCCAGTTTGGTCTGAGAAGTGACCGGGGTTTGGTCTGAGAGGTGGCCGATTTGGTCCGAAAAGTGAACGATTTAAAGTAGAAATAGTATATGATGAAAAATAAGTTAAAAGCTTTAGCCTATGTTCGCGAATGTTCGCAAAATGTGAAAATGCAACGCATAAAAATGCGAGAAAGAGAGAAGCATGCGTTAAAACAGTGAAATTGAAGCGAGTGCACAAGAGAAATGCAAAGTTCGCAATCGAAAATCAAAATTGTTAGCGGAATTATACTAACAGTTCCTATCGATGCGACTTTCGTCTCATAATAGAGCAAAAACTCGGGAAAACTTATGGCCAATGTTTATTGGAAGATACTTTGGGTCACTGATTTTCGCCGCTCTACCACTAAACAAAAACAATTCTAAAGCGAACTGTTACAGTATACGCCGGCGAGCCGCGCGTGCTTTTCGCAGTGCCGCAGAACACAGCACAAAGACTGCAATTGTATGCAAACCCCTTGGAAATTGCTACATGCCCACTTCACTTACTTCTTCAATTTGCCAAAAAATGATAGCGTAATTTTGTTCGCCATGAAAAGGCGAATCGAATGAGTGGTCACACGCGTCCGAAACGTAGTAAAATATGCATTTAAAAGTCAATTAGACATTTAGCCACTCGATTTTCGACATTCGACGCATTTCACGCTTTCTAGATCACTATTAAACAAAACCGAAAGCATAGTTTTGTGCGCCATGAAAAGACGAATCGAGTGAGTGGTCACACACGTCCTAAAAGTTGTCAAACATGTATTTAAAGTCGATTAGACACTTAGCCATTTAGCCATTGGACGCAATAACGCGTTTGCAAGATTATTAGTAGAGTGCGCTACCGCGCACTCTACGATTAAACGCTCCCTCTAATAAGCGCCCACTCTCATACATAGTGCTTCCGTTCTGCGCACTTCGAAATCGCTACGAAATTATGTCCGCTTTAAGGAAATTATTACGCAAACGTAAGAAAGCACTGTGCAGTGTTATTACACTGAGAAAAACTAAGTTGAAATGGTGGTTGAAACCCATCAGTGTATACCCTCTCAATAAACGCTCACCGCTCAAGTC
>JAJDBD010000110.1 GCA_029261575.1 Nitrospinaceae bacterium
TCCTCCGGATCGGCCAACCTTGAAAAGCTCGCCGCGTCCCTGCTCAACGCCATTTGAAAACAATCCTTCCCGTCATCCTTTTCGCAGACAAAGGTATAACCTTCGCCGGACGCCTCAGAGGCCGAAAATACCAGCGGGGGAGCAACGTTTCCCGGCAGGGAAAAATACCGCGTTGCCGCGAGCGCCCCGTTTGCAAACTCCGCGTCTTCGTTTCCTATGAGGGTATCTCGAGTGGGTGGGCGCAAGGAACCGGCTCCCGTTTCGCTGAGGGAGGGAGGAAATTTTAAATGTTCCAGAATTTCAACCGCCCGGCCCAGTTTTTCCAGGATAAGTTTTTCCAGAACGTCGTTGCACGCGGAGGATTCAGAGGCGACGCATATCAATATGTCGCCTTTCATTTCCGCCGCTTCGGCGGGACCAAATAACTTGCGCGCCGGATGCAAGCCCAGGGGCTGAGCGCCCTGCCAGGCAAAGCTCCAGAATAAGGGGCGGAACGCGACGAAGGAAACCGGGTTCCATTCCGGGCGATCCTTTCCCAATCCGGCGGCCAATGCCGGGATCACCGCCGCCGCTTTGCTCACGCTCCCCGCGCTCAAGCCCGCTCCCGGAACGTCAAACGTCAGCAGAGTGATATGTTTTTGGGACAGGTCGAAAATTCCCGATTGCGGGCGGGCCAAATTCGCCTACTTTCTATTCAATGGAAACGACGGCCAAACCGACGACGGGTTAACGGGTTAATTGACGCCGCTGAAATTTCCAGCCGGATCAAACGCGCGCGAATCCTGCATGTCGCCAATGAATTCCATGGCAAACCCCGTCGAGTTCTGGGGAATGACCACCGCTCCCCAAAATGAAAGCTGGGTAATATCCGGAAAGCCGCGACTCGCGGAGTTGGCGATTCCCAAAAAATTCTCCGGGTTGCTGGCCACCGGGTTGATGATCAACGGCCCCTGGTTGGTGTCGGTACCGGTGCCGGTGATCAGGGTGGCTCCGGAAACCCCGGGGGAAGTGGCGATGGTATTGTCTGCCCCCAGGATGAACAGTCTTTTGGTTTGTCCCGAAAGGACGGTGAATTCCGCCGGCGTCCCGTAGATGGCGGAAACGTCGCTCAACACCGGATTGACTGAAACGCCGATCTGGGAGTTCATCCCGGAAAGGGAGGGATGCGAAATGGCAATGAAAGTGTAGATATTCATATCCGCTTGCCAGTAGGGGGCAACCACCCGTTGGCCTTTAGGCCGGGTAAACAGGTTACTGGGGATCGCCGTGTTGCTTGTGCTGGAAACGGAGGCGCGAAAATTGGATATTGTAAGCGCGGTCTGGTTCAAGGTTTTTCGATTGTCGGCGGCGAGGGCGTTGCCCTCGGCGATGCCGGTGGGCGCGCTTCCAAAACCTGCCGGGGAGTTGACGTCCGGATTAGAATAAAACTGGATGCGGGTATTCGACCCTGTCCCCATGATGGTTTTAAATACGTTCGTCGAATCGACATAACCGTGGTTGAAGGTGAATGGAGAGTTGTCCGTGGGGTCGTTAGCCCGGTCGTGCCGCGCGCCGCTGTTATGCCCGATCTCGTGGCCAAACGAGAAATTGGTCGTGGCGCAGGTACCTTGCCCGACGACGGAAAAACCGTTGGTCTCGAAGGTGGATGAAACGCTGGTCATCAACCAGGCAATCCCGCAAAGACTCCCGGCTTGTTTTATGATAAACACCACCAGGTCGGCGCCCAGCGTATCGCGTTGAGTGCGCACCGCGCTTAAATCCTGCGTGGCGCTGGTTCCGGTAACGTCGTTCAACGCCTGGCTGAAAAGGATGGAAGTAGAACTCGATTCGGTATAACTCACCTCCTGTTTGCCGACGACGTTGATTGTATGGGCGACGCCGCTGTTGGAGTAGGAGGTGTTGGTTAAGGATTCGGCCAGGTCGATCTCGGCTTCCATGGCGGCGACCGTTTGTGCGCTTGTGGACATTCTTGCGGCGGCGCTGTAAACCACCAGCACGTCGACAACCGAACCGTCGTCTGCGTTAGCAATCGGGGCCGAGTCGGTCTGTCCTTGCGGAGCGTAAACCGGGATGGGGTCGCTGTCCGCAGGGAATTTCGACGAATCAAGTTGGCGAATTTCGTGCAGTCCGTTCCCCAGACTGCGGATTTGATAAATGTCGTGGCCGTTAAAAATATCTCCCGCCACGGTATCGCCGTTCGCAACGATGGCGACGTGGCTGAACGGACCTCCGCCCTCAACGGAGCCGGTATAAATGCGGGCGCCGGACGGTTTGGATTTCATCCCGTCTATCCGCGCTGTGAGGGACGCGTCGTCGAAAAGGTTCAGGTTTAGAGGCACGGCTCCAACCGCCGGGTCCGCCTGCGTCAGCAAGCTAAAATTGATATCCACGGGCCGCGAACGCATCACTTCTGGGCCATGAGAACCGGAGGAGTCGGCTTGCGCCGTCGAATTCGCAAACAGAGACGGAGCCGGTTCCGCGATGGCGACGCCTCCAACCAGCCAAAATGTAATTAGAAACGTCAAAAGCGCTTGCGTCGATGTCCGAACCGTTTTCATGGGTTCCTCGCTTATTAAAATGATTGGGATTCCGGATAAAGGGACTATAAAATATTCTAACCGCAAAACCGAAGCGCGCCAAACATTTATTGGCGAGGGGGCAGGAAAACGTAGGAACTACGGGGCGACGTCGAAGGCGCGGGGGAATCAGAGACCAGACCAAAATTTTTTAATGGGGTTGTTTTTCTTTGCCTTTAAATTAACATAACTAAACCAAGCGTTGAAAAGACATTTCAGCGCCCCGCTAATCTTCTTGACGCTAACGTGACAGCCTACATCCTCAGAAATATCTGGCAAAAGATCATCCTGCTGGTTTTTGTATCGATCATCTCCCACGCCATTGTGCACCTGGCGCCGGGCGAACCCAGCCTGGTCGATCCCTCCAACCCGCGCATGAAGGCGGAAGATATCGCCCGCATCCGCGCCGCCTTTCATCTGGACGATCCGCCGCACGTTCAATACTTCTACTGGATGCGCGATTTGTTTTCCGGCGAGTTGCGTTCGTTTAAGGACGGACGGCCCGTGTTGGAAAAAATCGGCGATCGTTTTTTCAACTCGCTCGCCCTGTTCCTGGTCTCCACCCTGATCGTCTGGTGCGTCGCCTTTCCCGTCGGCGTCCGCGCCGCGCTCCATCGCGGCGGACTCTACGACAAGGCCGCCACGCTCGTCTCTTACGCGCTGATCTCCATTCCCGGATTTTTCCTTTCCTACATGGCGATCATATTCATGGTGAAAAATTTCAACGTGCCGGTAGTGGGCCTGCAAACTTTCGGATTGGAGGAGGCTTCATTTTGGTTTCGCTCCATGGACCGCCTGTGGCATTTGACCGTTCCGGCGCTCATGGCGGCGGTGGCCGGCACGGCGGTCCTCTCCCGCTACGTCCGCTCGCAGATGCTCGAGGTGTTGAGCCAGGATTACATGCGCACCGCCTACGCCAAGGGGTTGTCGGACGACGTCGCGGTCTATCGCCACGGCTTGCGCAACGCCCTGCTCCCCTTCATCACCATGTTCGGCCTGATGCTCCCGGACATGATCGGCGGCTCGGTTATTTTTGAAACCATTTTCGCCTGGCCGGGAATCGGCAGGCTCGGTTACGAGGCCATATTGGCGCGGGATTTTCCGGTCATCCTCACGCTCAATTTCATCACCGCCGTGCTGGTCCTCGCGGGAACATTGATCTCGGACGTCCTTTACGCTTTCGCCGATCCCAGGATTAAATTTCAATGAAGCCCACGACTCCCGCGCCCCTCGACCCCGTCGACATTCAACGACCCCAGGCCAGCCCCTTGCGCGAGCATTGGGAAATTTTCAAGAGGAACAAATCGTCCCTGGTCAGTTTGACGTTCCTCGGGCTCTTGCTGGTCCTCGCCGTTGTTGGGAAGGGATTGACGGATTGGACGCAGGCCCTGGACCCGCAAATGGTGCGCCTGGCGGAAAAATTCAAACCGCCGCTGTCCCCCTTTTCCAGTCAGTGGACTCCGCAAGAGGACGCGCCCTTGATGGGAATTTATTTGTTGGGAACCGACGAGTTGGGGCGCGACGTGTTTGCGCGCATGCTTCAGGGAACCTTTGTCTCGCTCACCGTCGGTTTCGTCGCGGTCGGAATTTCGATATCCGTGGGTATTTTCCTTGGCGGTTTGGCGGGCTATTACGGCAGGGTCAAGATCGGATTTTCGATACCCGTGAGCTTTGAACTGGATGATTTGGGGGAATTTTACCGCTGGGTCAAAATCGGTTTTACCGTCGACACGCTCATCATGCGCTTTGTGGATATCATGCTTTGCTTCCCGGTGTTTTTTTTAATCCTCACCGTCGTTGCGCTTTTGCCTCCCAGCATATATAACATCATGATCGTGATCGGCCTCACCAGTTGGATGGGAACGGCGCGGTTTGTGCGCGCCGAGTTTTTACGATTGCGCGAGCAGGATTTCGTGCATGCCGCGCGCGCCCAGGCCATTCCGGAATGGCGCATCATTTTCATCCACATGGTTCCCAACGCCATGGCGCCGGTGCTGGTCTCCGCCACCATCGGCGTGGCGACGGCGATTTTAACGGAGTCGGCGCTGAGCTTTCTCGGCTTCGGCGTGCAACCGCCCAACGCCACCTGGGGCAACATTCTGGCCGACGGCAAGAGTTTCATTTTCGACGCGCCCTGGATTACTTTTATTCCCGGATTCGCAATTTTCGTCGTGGTCCTCGCCTTCAACCTTTGCGGCGAAGGACTGCGCGAGGCCTTTAATCCAAAACTACGCAAGCAAAGATAAAAGGAACCAATGATCAATCTGCAAAATATAAAAAAACAGTACGGATCCAAAATAATATTCAACGGCGACTCCTTTCACCTGCGGCCCGGAGAGCGGGTCGGCCTGGTCGGGGCGAACGGGATGGGCAAAACCACCCTGATGAGAATCATCGTGAAAGAAGAAGAGGTCGACTCGGGAACCGTTTCCATTCGCAAGGGCGCGCGCATGGGGCGCCTGGCCCAGGACCTGCCCGACGGCGAGGATTCCATTTTGGAGCGCGTGATTGCCGGCGACCCGCATTTTTTCCAGGTCAAAAAGTCGCTGGAGGAATTGCAGTCCGACGAAGCGTTTCATCAAGCGGACCCGGAAGGTTGGAGCCACCGCTTCGGCGACCTGCAGCACGAGTTTGAACATCTGAACGGATACGAAAGGGAACCCAAGGCGCGGGCTATCCTGTCCGGACTCGGTTTCAAAGAGGAGCAGATGGACCGCCCGGTGTCCGTTTTCAGCGGCGGCTGGCGCATGCGCGTGGAGCTTGCGCAACTGTTGTTGCAAAACCCGGAAGCTCTGCTGTTGGACGAGCCGACCAATCACCTCGACCTGCGCTCGGTGGTCTGGCTGGAGTCGTTTTTAAAAACCTTCGAAGGCGCAATTTTGCTGATCTCCCACGACCGGAATTTTCTCGACGCGCTGGTGCAAAGAGTGGCGGAACTCGACCGGGGCAAGTTGACCGCCTACGCCGGAAACTACAGCGATTATGAACGGCTGAAGGAGGAGCGCGAGGCGCAGTTGGAAGCCGCCGCGACCAATCAACAAAAAAGAATCGCCGAGATTGAAAAATTCATCGACCGCTTCCGCGCCAAGAACACTAAAGCGACCCAGGTGCAAAGCCGGATCAAGCTCCTCAACAAAATTGAGCGCGTCGAAACCGCGACGCAAAACAAAAAAGCAAGTTTTCGATTCCCGCAACCCGAGCGCACCGGGCGCATCGGGATCCAGTTAAAAAGCGTCGACAAGAGTTACGGCCCGCTGAGGGTGTACCAAAATTTTTCCGTCACTCTGGAACGCGGATGGAAGGTCGCCCTGGTGGGCGAAAACGGAGCGGGCAAATCGACTCTGCTGAAACTGATGGGCGGGGTGTTGTCTCCGGACAAAGGAACGGTTGAATTGGGACACAAGGTCGCGCGCGCCTATTTCGCCCAACACCAGTCCGAATCGCTGGACCCAAACCTGACAGTTCTGGAAACCCTGCAAAGCGCGGGAGGCAAAATGTTGATGGGCCAACTACGCGGGATCCTGGGCGCGTTTTTATTTTCCGGCGACGACGTTTTCAAAAAAGCCGGCGTGTTGTCCGGCGGGGAGCGGTCGCGGCTCTCCCTGGCGCGCATGCTGGTCAACCCCGCGTCCGTGTTGTTGCTGGACGAGCCGACCAACCATCTGGACATTCCTTCCTGCGAAGTGCTCGCCGCCGCGCTGGCGGATTACGACGGCTCGATCGTCGCCATCTCTCACGACCGGTATTTCCTCGACGGCGTCGTCAACCGCGTGTGGGAAGTGGACAACGGGACGATCAAGGAGTACGTCGGCAATTACAGCGATTACGAATGGGCCAAGGCCCGGGAGGCGGAAGAGGCGGCGTCCGCAGAAGCAGGCAAGCGCCTTGCGGCCAAAAACGACGGGAATGCGAAAAAGGGCAAGGAGCGCAAACGCCAGGAGGCCGAGGCGCGCAACAAGCGGCACAAGCTGTTAAAGCCCCTGCAGGCGCGTCTGAAAGAGGTGGAAAAGAAACTGGAGCAGACGATGGAGGAGAAAGGCCGCCTGGACGAAAAGTTGGCCGACGCCGCGATTTACGAAGTCGGGCAAAAAGGCAAACTTTTGAAGGTTCAGGAGAGCAAGCGCGAGGTGGAAAAAAGCGAAAAGGACCTGACGACGCAATGGGAGAAAATTTCTACGGAACTTGATCAAATTTAAACCAACATCAGGAGTCTATATTGTAAAACAGGGCGTTTCTGATAGAATTTGAAAGAGGTTTTTGATTAATGATCGTGGATGTTTAAAATGGGGAGGGTTTTAAATTGGGGAATCAAAGCCTTTTTACGACGGGTTATGAAGGTCTCGATCTTGAGGATTTTTTGGCCTTGCTAAATGAACATGAAATTGATTGCCTGATTGACATACGCGAAAAACCAATCAGCCGAAAGAAAGGTTTTTCGAAGACCAGGCTGGAAGACGCCTTATCCTCCGAAGGCATAATTTATATGCCCTGCAAGGAACTGGGGAGTCCGTCTGCCATCAGAAAAAAAGTAAAGGAAGATGGAGATTACCAAACTTTTTTTGAAGCCTACGCTGACCACCTGTCTTACCAACGACCCAAACTAAATGAAATTTTAGAATTGATCGGAAGCGCAACATGTTGCCTGCTTTGTTTTGAAAAGGACCATGAAATTTGCCATCGGAAAATTGTCGCCGAGGAAATCAAGGGAATGCGACAAAACGGTATGGTTCTCAACCATCTATGACGCGCCCTGAAAAAAAGAAGATTCTCGTACTAGTCAAAACCTATCCCAATCCCAGCACAAGATATACTGAGACCGTTTGCGTCGCCGGTGTTTTAATGGACGCAAAGCCTTCCTGGATCAGATTGTATCCCATTCCGTTTCGCGATCTTCCCAAAGATCAGCAATTCAAAAAATACGACGTCATTGAAGCAGATATAACGAAAAACAAAGAGGACTTTCGTCCGGAAAGTTTTAAGGTTTTTTCCGAAACAATTAGTACCGTCGGCAAGCTTGACGCCAAATACAAGTGGGAAAAAAGAAAAGAAGCGATTCTTCCCCTTTGCGATAAATCCATGTGTGACATCCAAAAAGAAAGCGCAACGACCCAAAAATCGTTGGGCATTTTCAAACCAAGGAAGATAATCGATCTGTCAATTCAGACCGACAAGCTCGATTGGACTTCCTCTCAAAAGGAAATTTTGTCTCAGATTAGTTTTCTCAACGCGGCTAAGAAGCCTCTCGAAAAAGTTCCTTTCAAATTCAAGTTTAAGTATGAATGCCTGGATGAGAGTTGCCCCGGACATAACCAGGGAATTATTGACTGGGAAATTTATCAATTGTATAGAAACTTAAAATCCGAAGATAACAAAGAAACGTTAATAAAAAAAATAAAGAACAAATACATGGGCGAGCTTTGCGGGCCTAAAAAGGATCCTTATTTTATTGTTGGAAACCAGAAAGAGGGTCCAAAATCTTTTATGATATTGAGCGTGTTTCATCCGCCCAAAGACGATCAACTAAAATTATTTTCCAATTCAGAGCCTTGATCGAAACGTTATTTTATATCGGGCTGACGGGCGCGACGCTGGTGTTTGCCGCGATCGTGATTCTACCGGTGTTTTTCGGGGCGCCCTGGCATCCTACTTCCCTGCGCCGGGTGCGGCAGATTCTGGATTTCGCCGGAGTCGAGCCGGGCCAAAAAATTTACGACCTGGGGAGCGGCGACGGTAGAGTCCTCATCATCGCCGCCCGCCAATACGGAATGACCGGCGTCGGACTGGAAATCGACCCGATCAAGGCCTGGATTTCCCGCCATGTGGTAAAGTTTTTTGGCGTACAGGACCGGGTGCAAATTGTCCGCCGCAGTTTTTTCGATTACGACTTCTCGGACGCCGACGTTCTGTTTATTTATTTATCCCACCAGGCGCTCGACCGCCTGCTCCCGGCCATGCGCGAGCGACTCAAGCCCGAGGTTAAAATCATCTGCTACGGTTTTTGCCTGCGCTCGCTGGAGCCGACCAAGGTCAACGCCGACAAGACCATCTTCGTTTACCAGTTGCACAAGGGAACGCGCCTCAACGCCTATTCCTGAACGGAACCCGGTTCACTCGATGGCTACCAGCGGAGACCAGACGTAAAGTTTAAGTTCGCCCTTGCGTACCTCCAGCCAGGGTTTGTCGTTGTACATCGCCGAAGTTGTGCGGATCAGTTCCAGGCGTTCGCCTTTCCGGGCGGAGGCGATCTGCGGAAAACTTACGCCGGGTCCTTTCTTCAAGGCCACGCCGTCGATCCTGGCCACGGCGTATTGTCCGCCGGAAACTTTTGGCGTCGGCGCCGCCTGCGAGGCGGGTTGGCTTGCGGGCGCTTTCGGAGCCTCTTGAGTTTGCGGTTTGACTTTCGTTGCCGGTTTGGAAAAATCGACGTCGAAGCGGGGGATGTTACGAACTTCCTTTTCCGACAGCGGTTTCTCTGTCGGTTCCGGTTTGCGGATCGGCGCCTGCGCCGCCGCGGCAACCGGCGCTCCGGCCTGCGGCAGGGAAGCGACAGACGTCTTCTCCTTGCCAAAACGCACGAACACCGGGTTGGATAGCAGGTAATCCTGATCGCCCACTTCCGCCCGGATGCGATAGTAAGCGCGCCCCTTCTTCAAAACCGAATGGTCTTCCCAGTTTATTTTTAAGGGAAGCATGCCGCTTGCTTCATGCGCTATCAGGCCGTTGCGAATGATGATCGCCTTTGCGGGAACCGGGGCTTCGCCGCCGAATTTCGCGCGCAGTTCAATGGCCACCGTCGGCGCGGCTTCGGTCAACAGCTCCTCCCCCATCAAAGCCTCGCGGTTTCCGTCGGCGTCGCGTACGCCAAACTTCGCCAGCGCCAGCCGGTTGTTCATTTTGGATTGGCGCACCGCGTACATTCTTCCTTTGCCCAGTGCGTCCATTGCGGCGGCCTGGGTTTTCTCGCGGGTCAAGAGAACGGTGCGGTACGATCCCAGCGTTCGCCCGTCCTTACCCTCGCATTCAAAGTCGCTGCCTCCGTAGGCCCACACGGGATTTTTTTGTTCGCCGCGAATGAATTTTATTAACGCGCGGTCCCACTCGGCGCCCTGTTCCGCCGCCAGCGATTTTCCGGGATACACCGCTTCGAAGCCGGAGTAACCATTCGTCAGCGCAAGGTCCTCCGGGTGGGGGAGCGTCTTTTGCGTTCCCCAGCCGCCCAGGTCCGTCGTTTTGTTTGCGTCGACGTGGTTCCAAAACGCCAGGGCGCCTTTGGATTGGGCGTAATCGATAACCTCCTGGTAAGGCCGAACTCCCTGGTCGCCGTGGTAGGGATCGAAAGGCGAACTGCGGAAAGGATGGTTGTTGATCGCCAGCAGTAAAATAAAAAAGGCCCCGGCGGCGAGCCAGCGGCGGCGTTCTCTTTTCTTATAAGCCGCAAAGGCGACCGCCAGAAACGCGACGAGGTGAATTAAAAATACGTTAAAAAAACTTGCGCTGTAGCGCGTGGAGAAGGCGCCGTTCAGAATGGGTAGATTGTCGTAATCCAGAGCTCCGGACAGGCCGACGATCCAAAGGTGTTTGTCCCAGTTGTGGGCGGTGCGTTTTGCGCCCCCCGCATTCTCTCCCCAATAATAAAACGGAGCCACTTCCACGCCCGGAATCAGGAGCAGGTCTTTGAAGCTTTCGTCGGCCAATTTTATGGCGGACCAATAAGTCGCCGCGCCGTTGTACAAAATGGAATTGTATTCCTGCTTGTCCTTCAGGATATTTTCCAAAGGCCAGATCCCCTCTTCCAGGGAATAGAGGTCGGAGTCGCTGAAGAACAC
>JAJDBD010000111.1 GCA_029261575.1 Nitrospinaceae bacterium
AAACGCTACCCCTGGAGCCGCTATCCCATGTTCCTGTCCACGGCGCGCCAGATGGCGCGGGAAATTGACGGCGACGTGTTGTTCGCTTGCAAACTGCGTCCCACCAGTTTTGGCGTCGGCCTGCTCGCCAAATTACAAACCGGGAAACCTCTGATAGTCGATATCGACGACTGGGAGCTGGGATTTTTTTATCACACGGATTTCTGGGGCAAGCTCGGACGGTTTCTCAATTTGTCCAATCCCAACGGCCTGCCCTACACCTGGCTCATGGAGCGCCTGACGGGACGGGCGGACGCTATCACCGTCAGCAACCGCTTTCTGCAAAAGCGCTTTTCGGGCGAGTTGATTTATCATGCGAGGGATACGGTTTTGCTGGATCCTGCGCGTTACGATCCCAAACCGCTTCGGGAAAAACTGGGGCTGGAAAATAAAAAGGTCGTGATGTTTCTCGGCACTCCGCGTTCGCACAAGGGAATGGGCGACCTGCTGGAGGCGTTGAGCCTGGCGCAGACTCCCGACGTCCAACTGGTTTTTGTCGGCGTGGACGACAACCATGAGTTGCGGCGAATTGAAAATCCCGAGATCAAAAAACGCCTGACTCTGGTCGGCAAGGTTCCCTTCGAGGAACTGGGAAACTATTTGTCCGCCGCCGATATTCTGGCGATTCCCCAGCGGGAGACCACGGACACGGTGGGTCAGATGCCCGCAAAAATATTCGACGCCATGGCCATGGCCAAGCCGATCATTTCCAGCCGCGTGTCGGACATTCCGGAAGTGTTGGGCGATTGCGGGTACCTGATCGATCCGGGAAACGCGCGGCAACTGGCGCAAACCATCGATTACATTTTTGAGCATGCAGGCGAGGCGCGGCTCAAGGGCGAAAAAGCGCGGGAGCGATGCCGGTCGCTGTATGATATTAAAACTGCGGAGGAACAACTTGTCCGATTAATCGAAAGCTTAACGGAGTGACCCTGCGGAATTAATTTTTCCGAGTCAAAAATTTTGAATACCTTCGATCCAGACAGTCTGCCGCCCAGGGCGGAAATATTATTGATCAAGATACGTTCGATCGGCGACGTGGTTTACAACACCAGCGTCTACAGCGCGATCAAGGAGCGTTGGCCCGACTCGCGTTTGACGGTGGTCGTCGAACCGCCGTCCGATGAAATTGTTAAAGACCATCCGGCGGTGGACGAGGTTCTGCGTTTTCGGCGCGGACCGTTTTGGAAGCAGGCGGGATTCTATCTGCGCCTGAGGAAACGTAGCTGGGACGCGGCCATCGACATGCACGAGGGTCCACGCGGCGCGATGATGTGCTTTTTGTCCGGCGCCAAATGGCGCATCGGCAACCGACGGGCGAAACGCGCCTTCCTGTATAACGTCCGGCTGGACGCGCATCGATGGAATCCGCAATACCCCGTCGATTTTCAGGCCGCTTTGATTCGCGAAATGGGCGTCGAAATCGAAAACCCCAAACCGGAAATTTATTTATCCGACGCCAGCCGGGAAGCCGCAGACGGATTTTTAAAGCGCGGAGGCGTCGGCGAATCCGATTCCTTTTGCGTCATCCATCCCGGAACCAAGCGAGTCTGGGACCAGTGGCAATACGAAAAATTCGCGGAAGTTGCGCGGCGAATGCAGAAAGACCATGGCCTGAAAATCGTGTTGACCACGGGACCCGGCCAGGAGGACCAGGCGGAAGGCGTTTGCAAATATCTTGACGGCGTTGACTATATTTACGGGCTGGAGAATTTACAGACGCTGGCGGCGATCACGCAAAGAGCAAAATTTGCGCTCTGCCACAACGGCGGGTACATGCATCTGGCGGCGGCGCTGGGCGTTCCAGTGATCGCCCTGTTTGGACCGGTGAGTCCCCGTGTATGGAAACCGCAAGGGAGCGGGAACGCGGTGATGTATACCAACCTCGATTGCAGTCCCTGCAACAACAAAACGCGTAAGAGCGAATGTTACCAAGGCGACGCGGAATGCAAACGCCTGATCGGCGTCGACGACGTAGTTAGAGAAGCGGAAAGGATTCTTAAAAACGAGGACTGAAATTTTTGAGCCAGAGTCGGTTCTAGCCAGCGTGACGCTGGACCCAGTGTTTTTGAAATGGTCGCCCGCCGTGTTTATCTGTGGTTTCTTTTTAATTGCCTCCAGCCGCTTGCCTGGCGGGGAGTCCGGGCAGGCGCCCGGAGGCAAAATTTGATGTGCAATTACTTCCAAGCGCGTTGCGTTCTACGAAACGGAGCCGCCTATTGCCCCCACGGCGAGTGGTGGTGGGAGGGGACGGAATCGAACCGCCGACACGAGGATTTTCAGTCCTCTGCTCTACCGACTGAGCTACCCTCCCGCGCCGTTAAAGTATGCGACAAAACTTGCGATAAGTATCATAAAGCCGTAACGCTGTCAATTTGATTCCCTGGCGCGGTCTTAAAGATAATGCCCTCTCAAGGTTCAGATTTGCTATAATTCCAACTTTAGAATTTTAAAAATCCCGGTCTCACAGGCTTCCGATCCCATGTTGGTACTGACCCGAAAAATTGGCGAGAGCATCAAAATCGACGACGACGTCAAAATCACTATCGTCGATATCAAGGGGAAAAATATCCGCATCGGCATCGAGGCGCCCAAACAAACCAAAATTTACCGGGAAGAGGTTTTTCTGAAAATCAAAAACGAAAATTTGTCCGCCGCGGCCTCGAACGATTTCGATCCCGGACAAATTGCCCAACTCGCGAAACCCAGCGCCAAAAAATGATCTATCCTTCCACCCGGCTGGGGGAATTCGACCTGCAGGAGAATCAGGCGGTTGAGTTTCCCGACGGCCTTTACGGTTTTGAAAACAGAAAAAAGTTTGGGCTGATTCCACTCAACCCGAACATCGAAAGTTCCATGGAGTGGTTGCACTCCCTGGAAGACCCCGACTTGACGTTTGTGGTCACGGACCCTTACGTTTACAAGCCGGACTACAAACTCGCGCTGACGGACGAAGACAAGCGGAAAATCCTTTTGGAGTTTTCCGGCGACGTGCTGGTTCGAGTCCTCGTCACCATCCCCAAAAATCCCCTGGAAATGACGGCCAACCTGGTCGCTCCCATCGTCATCAATCCCGACAACCGTATGGCCCGTCAGTTTGTTCTGACCAGCCCGGAATACGACACGCGCCACCGCCTTATGTCGCAGGACCAGGCAAGCGCCTGGAGGCAATAGGGCGCGGCTTATACGGCAAGCTACAGCCAACGGCGAGCTTGCACTTCAACCCTTCTTCCGGCCAGGCAAGCGCCTGGAGGCCGCCCCGATTCACAACCAAAAATTTAAAGTTTAAAAATCGGGCCGGACGCTCCGGCGAAGGATTGCAGAACGCGCGTCATTTCTTTTAACGAGCTGTGCGCGTCGATATAAATATATTCCGCGCGCGAGTTGGAATTGAGGGCGAAGTTGACGCGGCTCAACTGGCGGGCGTCGACGAACATCAGGTTTTTCCAAGGCTCCGCGACCCGGTAGTCGCGATGGCTTTTTAAAAACTCAATAAAGCTTTCGTAGGCGCGGGCGCAAAACCCGGCCTGCATGTTCTCCAGGTCGCAAACCGCGCGCAGGCCGGCGGAATTATTTTGGGTCAGGGTTTCATATCTCTCGCCCAAAACGGTAAATTTCTCCGCCTCTCGTTTGGGAGACTTTTTGGAAAACACGCGGACGATTTCTTCCGGCGCCAGGTCGTAGCGGATTTGTCCGTGAAAATCGTCCAGAATCGTCGTGTTGTAACGGTCGACCCGGACCCTGCCCCAAAACTTGTCTTGCATGGCGGGGTCGGACGCGGCCCGGTAAAAATTGTCCGCGCCCTGCCCGCACTCCTCCGCGGATAAATCCGGGGCGCAAACGAATTGCCCCAGTTGCAGGTCTTCCTTAAACGCCTTGCCATATTTTTTATTGATCGCCTCGTAGCCTTTTTTGATGGGCGCCCACAGCGAGTTGGGATCGGTTTGGAACAGGGCTTTTTTCATTTCGGCGGCCGAGGCGTCGAAGCGTAAGGTTCGCGCCTCCGGGTCGTCGCCCTCCCGCCATGAGTCGGAAATGATCACCTCGCTCCAGCCCACCGTTCGCCGTTTCAAATCGGTCAACCCCATGGACAGGGTTTGGTATCCGCGCAGGCAATCGTCGTTGGAGATTCGCTGGGTGCAGTACAGGATTTGAGTGGGATGAATTTTATCGAGAATATTTTGCTTCAGTTCCCGAACGGAATCCAGAAGGCGGGCCTGTTCCTCGCGGGAAAATTGTTTGCCGAGAAAGTCGGCCATCTCCTCGCGGGAGGCGTTCCAGGGAATCAACGCCGAATGAAAACCGTTGGTGCGGAGAAATTTTTCGCCGACGCCGATGACTTTTATCATGTGGCCGCGTACGTCCCCCAACGCCTGGTTAAGAACCGCTGCGCCCTGGTAACATTTTTCGCCGTATTTTATCTGGTCCTCGATAAACCCGACGTTCCTCTTAAAGGGAAAACATTCCAGTCGTTCCAGCCCGAAATTTAGCTCCATTTCGGCTTTGAGCTTGACCAGTCGGTTGAAATAATTTTCAGGTTCGGTTTCCGCCATGACAACCGGCGGCGCGCAAAACCAGCACAATATTATAAATAAATTCAGAAAAATCTTGGGGACATTCATGCGGACGGTCTCACATTGAAAGCGGTTCAGAAATGGTATTCAATTTCTAATTGTATCAAATCGTCGTCGCGCACGCTGAATAGAAAATCATTTTTGGGTTGGCTCAAAAACAGGCGGGTTTCGATGTTGAGTTTAAAATGCTCGCCGAAGCGGCGGCTGAATTCGATAAACACAAGCCGGGCGGGGCTTGCGACGTCCTGCACCCATCCCAGCAGAAACTCCGTACTTTGAACGTCGTTGAAGGCCAGCCGCAGACCAGTCCCGACGTCGTTTTCAAACGGGGTCAAGGCGAAGGAGCCGCGGTCGTCGTACAACCATTCGCCGAGGACGCCCAGATCGAGTCCGCTGTCGAAAATTCCAAAAAAGGTGTACTCGAAGCCGCCCGTCCAGGCGACGTAATCCTTGTCGCCCTGCCCCGCCCTGTGCAAACCTTCCAGCTTCCACAGCCAACTTCCCTGCACGAGCGAGACGTCCAGTCCGGTCTGGTTGATCGTTTCGTAAAACGGGAGGATGGTAGGCTTGCCCTCGGCGTCCGTTCCTCTTAAAAAAGATGGATCGCGGTTGGTCCCCATAAAATGATAGAGGCCGAAATCCCAGTCGCCCACAAAATGGCTGTAGCGAACGGCCCAGTCCTGCCGCCACTGCCGAGCGCCGCTTTCAAATACCGGATTGGCGGTATCCACGACCTGGCCAAACCGCAAGCGTCCTCCTTCGCCGGGAAACGTGCGCTCGCGAAAATAGGGCAGGAGAAATAAATCGACGGTTCCCCAGTCGCGCGCCAGGGAGAGGTTGACCATGGGCTGGCCGAGCTTGTCCTCGAAGTCGAGATTCTCGACCAGGTCGGTCTGGTTGATCACGTCTACCAGATGCTGGAACTCCGCGACGCCCCAGAACACTTTGCCGACGCCCATGCGCAATTCAAAGGCGTCCTCCACCCAAACGAAATTCATCTCGCGCAGGTCGAAATGCGTGCGCCGGGAGTCCGCGCTGTCCTGGCGAAAAAATGGAACGACGTTGACGACGCTTCCGCCCTCAAACTTGTGATTGTACTCGCCCTCGAATTTGAGCGATGAAGAACGATCTTTTTGACCGGGTTGAACGGCGTCGTTGACAAACACGCGGGCCTCGGCGGAAATTTCGCCGGAAAACTCGTGGCTCTCCGCCGGGGAAAATAAAATCAGCGCTAAAAAAAGGATGGGCAGGATCGGTTTCATCGAAGGAAGGGAGTGAAAAGAAACGGTCTCCCAAAAAAAGGGAGGGAAAGAGGGCGTTGTTAGACTAACGGACTCGCTTGAGGCTGTTCTTGTTGAAATCTCCGTCGGTCAGACCCAGGCGGAAATTGTATTTTCCCCAGATCAGGAGGGTGCTTTTCCCGGTTTGACGGTTTTCCATGAACATTTCGTCGGGGTACCAGTATTGATCCAGATATTTTTTATGATTCTTGTACAGCACGGTTTTGAGGAGAGAATTTTTTCGGTCATAGTAGTCGATTTTAAATATCCGGTATTCCGCCTTATCCATCCAGACCACCTGCCTGGTGTAGCCGGAGTTTTTGTAAGCGGGGTAGCGCTCGAGCACAAAACATTCCTGCCCGGCGAACGCTTCGTCGCGCAACCATTTATAGGTATATTTTTCCACCTCTTCGCTGGTGATATCCTCGTAGGCAAACTCGCTTCCCATAAAGGATCCCGACTTGTTGGCGGAGCTGATGCGCTTGACGCGCCTGAGCGCGGGAAGGAACAGCCACTGATCGTCCAGCCCGGTTTTGTGGGAAAAATTCAACAAGGCGGTTCCCTTGACGTCGCGGGGCTGGCCGAAAACCACGAGCGATTTGTCGCCGTCGTTCAATACCTCCAAGGTTTTATTGCGCATTTCGCGTCGGCTTTCCTGACCGTGTTTGTTGCGCAGGACCATGGTCATCTCGGCGGTGAAATCGCCGAACCCGTTGTCGCGGCGATCTTTCTCGCTGGCGATGGCCAGGCCTTTTTCCTCGGGAGTTTCGGCGAAGGCGAAATCCGCCGTTGACGCGGCGAACAACGCCAGCAGGACGACGAAAGGTTTCATCAGGCGATCTCCCGTTTTCATTGAGTCCATGAAGTTTTATTCCCTACGGAACGACCGCGTCAGGCGCTTTCCGAAGCGCGCCCTCGTTGATCTTTTCCTCGCCCTCGATTTTTAACAACAAGGCGGGGAGGAACAGAAAGTCCGCCGCCAGCGCCACCACAATGGCCAGCGTGGTGAACAGTCCCATTTGCAAGTTCATGCGAAATCCGGAAAAGCTGAGGACGGTGAATCCAACGGCCAGAATGACCGAAGTTTTCCACAAGGCCGCGCCGACGGAATGAAAAGAATAGCGCACGGCGTCCTGGGGATTCTTCCCTAAATCCCGCCGCGCACGGAGGTACTTGCTCAAAAAGTGCACCGTGTCGTCGACGATGATTCCCAGGGCGACGGGAGCGACGACGGAAATCGCCAGTCCCATTTCCCCGACCCACCAGGCCCACACCCCGAACGTCATGAACAGAGGAGCAAGATTGGGGAAAAGACTGGCCAGGCCAAACTTTAAACTGCGCAGGGCGAGAATCAACGTTCCCGATATAAGGACCAGCGCCAAAAACAACCCAATCATCATACTCCGAATATTGTTCATCGCAATATGGGAAAACATGATCATGGGACTGGCGCCTGGGGATCGCATGCTGGAAAAGGCGTTTTCCTCGAGCCATTTTTCGGATTGGCTTTCCAACTCAAGCGCCCGGCGGGTGGAAACGCTTCCCACCACCGCGGTGAAGCGCGTGGAGGATTTGTCGATATTGATCTGATTGTTCAAATCGAGACCGAAGGGAAGCGACAATTCGTAAAGCAACAGATACTGCGCCGCCAGTTCCCGGTTTTCCGGAATGCGATAATACGATTCATCGTCCCCGTGCATGTTTTTATTGAGCCGCTTCATCACGTCCGTAAACACGCCGACGTAAACCACGTCCGGTTGCGCCCGGTACCAATTCGCGAACTCTTCGAGCTTTGCGAGGTATTCCGGTTCGGAGATCCCGCCGGAGGAACCCGATCCGATGGAATATTCGATCGACTCGAACCCCGTCAGACGCTCGACGACATAATCGTTGTCCTTGCGGAACTGATAACGTTCGTCGAAATATTCGTTGAACTTTTCATTGATCTCCATTTTTGGAATTTGAACGACGATGAGCGCCATCAAAACCAACGTCCCCCAGAACAAACGGGTCCGGTGGCGGATAACAAATTCGGCGACTTCGTCCATCGCCACACTGTCTTTCTCGCGAGCCTTTTTGACGCGAAAGGGTATAACCGCCATGAACGCGGGAAG
>JAJDBD010000112.1 GCA_029261575.1 Nitrospinaceae bacterium
CCGCAAAGCCTTGAAAGCTACGCGCGCGTTCGACAAATCGACCTGACTCTGCCGCCGCCGCGCAAGGGCGCGCGCATGCTGGAGGGCGAGCCGCGCGAGGTCGCCGCGCAACTGGCGCATATTTTGCGCGAGGAAGAAAAACTGATCTAGGATTAGACAGGATTTACAGGATAAAGATAGAGGGTATAATGATTCCCTTATGTATTTTTTGATCCCGTTAATCCCGTCAAAGTTTTTGAAGTATCTTTAACCTGAACATTTTTTGGACAAGATCATGACTGAAAACGCCACGCAGAAAACCGAAACCGATTTTCCCGTTTCCCCCGCTCCCGCCGGACCGCTCGGCGGATTCAAACGCTGGTTCGGAAAATACAAAAGCGAAATCGGCTTCGCCGTCCTGATACTCTACGTATTTTTACTGGGACTGGGCACCGTCGGCGAGTTGTACGATATCGAGTGGATCCTCGACCTGCCTATCTTCCGCCCTCCAGGAAAATATTAAACCGACTCGCTTCGTCCATTTCTCCAATACGAAAACCGATTCAATACCGCTTCCGGTTCGCCTCGAAAAACGTCAGGGCGTCCTGGTAATCCGTGGCGTCGTCGATCTCGAAACAGCCGGGTTCGTCGATCGACCAGGGGTATAAATGCGCTCCGTCTTCCTGGGCGAATTCGGTGAACGGGATTTCCCACAGCCATTCCTTCCACTCCGCCTCGCGCTTATCGTACATGTCCGCAAAGCGCCGGGCGTCCGCTCCGGACAATTTGAAAAACCCGATCGCCTCGCCGCCGAACTCGTGCAGTTCCTTTTCCATCGTCGTCAGCGCGCGTTTGGTGACGAAGGCGTGGATGCTCCCGTCGGCGTTCAACAGCGTCTTGGCGCATTCGACGTTGTCGATATCCACCGGCACGGTAGCAAAAGAGGACGTTTCCGACCGGCGCGCGTACTCAAGAAACACGCGGCGCGGATACAACACGTCGCCGTCGAGGACGACCACGTCGCCGTCGGTCCGGCGCAGGCCCATCACCATGGACAGGGTGTTGCCGGTGGTCAGGTAAACGTCGTTGTCGACGAACTCGACGGGCAGGGGCGGCGGCAGGGCGTTCACGTATTCCTTGACCGCTTCCTTATTGTGGCCGAGAACGAGCACGGCTTTTTCCGCGCCCAGTTCCGCCAGGCAGGAGAGGTGACGCGACAGTAAGGTTTCGTCGCCGAAGGGCAATAGGGATTTATGCGCCAGGTCGTCGCGCGCCAGGCGCGAGCCGTACCCGGCCAGTAGAATGATCGCTTGCATAGTTGGAATGACGACGAGAGGAAGGTTGTCGTTTTAAAAATTTGCAATGGGATGCGCAAAGGCCTGATGACAAAAGTTTTCCTGGTAGTGTCTGATTTTAATCAATTTGAAAAATAATTTTTCAAATGTGTTGCCGATCCAAAAAGTTTTTTGTTCATTTCCCCATTTTTTAAATTGAATCTAATTTGGTAAGCGCCCATTTTATGTTCGATTGATCTGATTTTAATATTTCCCTCCTTTTGTGTCCTTGCAACCATTGCCTCTCTATTTTTAATTTTCACAGGATGCCGTCCATGCGCTGAATATCCATTTTGAGTAAATTTAAGTATACGGGTTACATCGCTTTTTTGGGGTAAACTGCTTGGAGAAAAAGGAGTCAAAATGGAATAAGGATTTTGGACTAATAACGTATCCCAAATTTCCTTTGTGTCGGACGATTTTGAGCCATGATGCGCGATTTTGTATATCTCGGCTTTTTTGGCGGATCTCCCTTGGGAATTTATTATGGCCTTCCATCCTCTATTCTGATCTGGCGTAACTTCAAGGTCTGCGCCCAGCAAAATCCTGATTTTTTCGAAATCCAACCATAACACTACGGCGGAATCGTTGGGCGTAACATAGGACAACCTTTTTTTGCTTTCCATAATTTCGGGAATAAGCTTTCCAAAACTCATTAATGATTTTTCAAATTCGGCATCTGATGGCGATAAAGCCATAAATTCAAAATCAGAGTTCCTCTCGATTATTTTGCATGCGCTTGCAAAATAGACAGGATGAGGCGTAGAAGATGTTTTCCTTTGTTTAAAAATTTCTAAAATTTTCGTCCACTCGTCGGCTCCTGTTTCTCCTTCATCCAGAATTATTTGGTGGGTTTCCTGAAGACCGATCAATTTTAAAAATTCTCTTTCATGAAACGCTGAGGAGCAAACCAATTTCGCCTTTGGACATTCCCGAATTATTGTGGAAGCACCTCTAATATGGTCGTCGTGCCAATGGGTAACGACCAAATATTTGACTATGTTTTGGGGATCAAGACCAAGAGCCTCAAGATAATCAAGAGCCACGGGTCTTTTAGAGGTAGGTGAAATAAAGGAATCTACTATGGCCCAATTACAGTTCCCAAGGTGAAGGAGAATACATTCTCCAAAACCTTTTCCGAAAACTATAATTTCAATTTCTTCTTTCTTTGGCGCGGATATTTTCTGGGTTAAGAAGTTCGTAGTATTCACTGGCGAGTTTTTCGGCTCTATCAAAATCTGATTTAGACCAAGCGGGCAATCTTCGAAACCTTATGAAAGAAAATCGGGTTCTTCCCTTTGGGGAATCCTCATATCCAATATACCAGTAAAACACAGCACCTTCACTGATTAAATCAAGGTCTTCCCGCGAAACCTCTGAAAAAGGAATAATTGCTTCTTCCCGGGGATTATCTATGTCTGTCAAATCTTGAAGATGGCACTTAAAGGATTCTTCTTCAACCGAAACAACCCACCCTTCCCATTTTTGACGAACATCCCAATTGTGATCTAATTTTTTGGGTTTTCTGTTAAAAACAGGAGGACTAATTATAAACTTGGCAAGGGGGTTTGAAAAAGATTCGGCTTTACTATTTTGGGATGATTGGTAGTCTAATGTTTCTACTTTATCATCTTTTAAAGAAAACCTTGGTCGCTGGAGCCGTGAAATTTCAGATGATTTCCAAAGCACGGTTTTTTTATTGTTTTGGAAATTGGATTCATCCAAAATAATTGTTCCCGCTTCCACCAATGCATCTATTTTTTTTGGTTTCATTTTATTTTGATTTTCCCGCTATTTTTCCATTCCGTTGAAAGGATTCTTCCACAATAGTCTTCCATTGCGTGTTTAATATTTTTACCGCTTTCAAGGAGTTGTTTTTTTCAGTAAGCTCAAAATGGTTGTTTGTTTCAATGTGAACCCCATATTCAATAGTTTTAGGGTCAGACGGCTGAACTGTGGTTCTGATATATCCTCTTTCGCAATAAGGATTTTCCCCTTGTATGGTTAATGATTTTAACCCCAATGGTCCCTCAAAAATATCCTGCCAAGGTTCTTTGGGAGCCAACAAGTGGCCCAAGCTATCCCACGTATTTTTATTTTCAAGATCAAATTGCCCGCCAATATTTATCCCCATGGAATTTATTGGAGTATGTTCAAGAATAGAAAAAATGCCAGCCACAAAATCTCTTAACGTTTCAAACTGCGTTTCGTCGTTGGTTTGGGCGGCAAATCTATTCAGTTGTATTCCTACATCAATATTTGAAAAAGAGAAAGCGCACATCTCGGGATGAAAAAATGCGCTTTTTTCCTCTGAAACTTCAAACTCAATTGTTTTTAAATCCGCTTTCCGGAATAACCCTGTTTGCCCAAGCCAATCTGGCTTAAATATAGCCGGGTTCAACGACCCAACCAAGACGCAACTCACCCCTTTTATTTTTGGCTCAATTTCCATTAGTTAAAAAACACCTTTCCTTAATTATACGGATTTTTCAGGTAAAATGTTAACTAAAACCTTTAAATTTAAATATTTTGAGGAAAATATTTGCAAGGTTGGGAGGTTTAGCTAAAAATGTGTGTTTTTTAAAGTCGACGATGGATAATTGGCTGGAGGACTGAAACCTTGCCAATTGAAAAACGCTTACATGATGATTTTTGCTACCTTCACCGCCCGGGAGCCGGCTATTTTGTGAAGGCCCAGAAGTCGGACATGGGCAAGCCGGACTGATAACGCTTGAACTTTTGCAGAGTGTCCAGTCCGTCGGCGCTGCGCTCTACGTTGCTGGGTTCGTCGGGAAAGTCGCCCCAACCCTGCTCGTTCTTGATATCGATCAGCCACTCAACGCCCTTTGCGATCACTGGACCGTACTTGTCCTTGGTCTTGGTGACGTCCGAGACCAGCATCAGGTTCCGGCAGGCGTCCATGGTGTGGTCCGTGTTCTCGTTGTCCCAGGAGCCGTTCTCCGCCTGAGCGTCGACCATGCTATCCGCCGCGTTCAGCAGGGCCTTTTCGGCGAAGTCGATCTTGTCCATGAAAAACGCCGGCACCAGCGTGTACTGCATCAGGTGCGCGGTGGTCTCGATACCCGCAGGGTGAAATCCGTCGTCCTTCCAAAGCCCGGAATCGCGGTGCCAGTTCATGATGAAATCGAATCCGCGGCGCCGCGCTTCATTGATGCGCTCGTCGTCCTGCCGGTCGTGCGTCACCTGGTAGATCGTCAGAAAACAAGTGACCGAGCAGGTGGTGTCGAGGTGCGACCATTCGGGATCGGTCCAGTGGCCGTCTTCCTCCTGGGCGTCGAGGATGAATTTCAGGCATCTGTCGATCGCCGCCTCAATGGCCGGGTCCTGGATGATCATGTTGCCGCGGCACAGTTTCAATCCCACGAACGTCGTGATCCAGATGGAGGTTTTCTCGGTATGCGATTGTTTGGACCAGCCGCCGTCGGGATTTTGCACCGGCGCGCAATCCTGAAATTCCCGCGCGTATTTTTTCGTTTCGCCGAGGTGCAGGATGCAACGCAGAACGTGCTCGAGCACTTCCAGATCCTGCTCGCCTTCCTGCAAACTCCATTCGCCGCGCCGCGATTCCAGGTAGTTCCATTCGTCTTCGATCAATTGATCCAGGTTTTCCTGCAAAATGCTCGTCATGGTTTTCGTCTCTCAATAAGGTTTACCGCCAGGCAAGCGCCTGGAGGCAGTCTCTTCGACATTTTAGAAAAATCTATAAGCAAGGGTGCGCTTGTATCTTGAACCCAATAACGAAAGTTTGGCCGGTGAGCGCTTGAATTGAGAGAAATCCCTCAATCGTGAACTATTGAATCCAGCGTCACGCTGGCGGCAACTGTTTTTTGATTTCCGTATATATAGTTATAACGCGGGGGGAATTTATTTCAATATTTTTGTGAATTTTTTGCTAATCCAGCCGGTTTTACCCTTTTCGTACTCCACCCGATACCAGCCGTCGGATTTCCCCAGGTAAGGCGCCACGGCGTTCTTGCTCAAATGACCAACGATTTTTCCTTTGCTATCCGGGGTCTTGCGCACCCGGAGCGGAGAACTCTTGGTCATGATCTGAACCATCAGCGGACGGCCGCGAGCGACTTTGGCGACCGCTTTTTTGGGACTGGGGACGAGTTTTTTCTGAGCGGGTGTGGTTGCGGCAGGCGTCGACGCAGACTTTTGGGGCGTGGGCGCGGCGGCCATCGGTTTTTGTTTGCTGTCCGATCCCCCCTTCATCTTCCCGGCAGACTCCGGAGCCATGTGTTCGCCGTCGTCCCCTTCCTGCATTTTTTTGACTCTTTTGGCTGCCATGCTTCCTGTCGCCGCCGAGCCTCCGGCTTCGGGCGTCTCTTCTTCAAGAATCGACGTCGAGGGCGGGCCGCCCATGTCCGTTCCCGCCTTCATTTTCATGGTCTCTTCGGCGGCGGGTTTCAGCGGCGGAAGGGCGCCGAGAGTGGGGAGATTGGGAACGCCGGCGGTCTGGCTCAGAGCTTTCAGACGACTCTCCGCCTCTTTCACCTGGGGAGCTTCCGGGTACATATTCAGGAAATTTTGATAAGCCGCCGCCGTGTCGGCCATTTTCGCCTGATCGTATAACTTGCCGTACAACCCTTCTTTCTCGAACCGGATTTTTTCCTTGTCCTCGGGAGACAGCTCCTCGACGCGCTTCAGGTTGTCCAGGGCTTTTTCATAATCCTTGTTTTCCTCGTACAGGGTCGTCTGGAACTTCAGCGCGCGCGCGTAATTGGCCTTGATCGTTTCGTCTCCCGGTTCCAACTCCAACGCTCTTGCAAATTCCTTGATCGACTCGGAAAGCTTATCGTTGGAATACAGCGTCATCCCCAGATTGCTGTGCGCTTCGTAAGAACGGGGATTGGTTTCCAGAAACTTTTCCCAAAGCTCGGCGGCTTTTTCCAGACGTCCCTCTTTCTGTTCTTTCAAGGCGCTGTCAAACAACTCGACGTCCTGTTTCGCAAGCTGACCTCGAGGCGTCTCAAAATAGGAGCTTTTCGTTGTCTGGCAGGCGGCAAGCGCCAGCACGATGGCCGCCAGAACGACCGGAATGAGGGAATGACGGGATTTCAACATGGGCCGGGATCCTTTATGGTTTGAACTAAAATCTTGACTGAAACCTGAATAGACGCCACGATAAACGCAATATTAGGGTTAGGGCTTATTAATTATGTCCATTCTGCGCCTGCCAAATTTTTAATGGATGTTTGTGAAAATCGCGCCGGGCATAGCCTCGGCTATGTTCAAGCGGTTTGAGCAAACAGGCGTGAAAATTTGCGGCGCCTTGTAAGGTTGGCTATGGAA
>JAJDBD010000113.1 GCA_029261575.1 Nitrospinaceae bacterium
GGCATTTTGTCGTAGTAGGTGAGAAAATCTTTTTTGCCGAACACGCTATGCGTGAAGTCGAAAACGCCGGAGGCGCCGATCTGCAGGCGCTTGTCCTCCACTTTAAGGGCGATCTGATCGTAATGTTTGTCGCCCTTTAAATTGGTTTTTTCCTTCAGCAGATTGTTTGGGATTTTGAATTTGGCTTTTTTCAGGGCTTCCATGGTTTTGTGCTCGGGGCTGACGATGTTGAAATCGCCGAGCAGGATGTAGTTTTCCCCGGATTTTTCCTGACGGTCCGCGAAGAATTTTGCCAGGCGCTCGATTTCGTCGGTCCGGCGTTGGAGCTTGTCTCCGGAGTCCGCTCCGAAATATATGTGCAGGGAACACAGGTTGAATTTGAACCAGCCTGCCTGGAACGCGACCATGAAGGGCGTCCGCGCGAATTGAAGCGCGTCTTCCTCGACCGCGACGATTTCGTTTCCGGCTCCGTCTTCGGTTTTGATTTCTTTTTTAACGACGATCTTTTTTCCTTTGGGAAGAACGATCTCGCCGGCGACGTTGCGGAAGGCGACTCTCCGCTTGTCGTACACGAATCCGATGCGTTCGTTGTTTCCGCTCGTACCCTCCGTTGTGTCGGTGACGATATAGTCCCAGTCGTCGCCCAGAAGTTCCATCAGGTCATGCAAGCCTTTGAGGTCGCGGTGGATTTCCTGGATCGCGACGAGGTCGAAAGCCGCGACGATCTCGGCGATGTATTGCATGGACTCCGCAAGGCGGTGGCCGTGTTTCTTGGCGTTGGAATCGAACTCTCTCAGGTTCCAGGTGCCGAGGAGCAGGGAGCTTTCGGATTTGTGTTTAGCGACTTCTTTTTTCAGTTGCGCCCGCAGGGTCAGGAGTCGGTCCAACGCGCGGTTGCGGTCGTCGTCGTTTTTCCAAGCGGGAATTTGAAAGTATCGCGGCATGCGTTCAACCTCTCAAAGGATTATTGTTGGACTCTATTTCAAGCGGCGGAGCCTACGGGGCGGGCGTCCCCCGGCTTCCATTTGTCTTTTTCGACAATATCGACGCGAACGCCGAGCGGTAAAACGTTGGCGAGAAAATCCAGGTACCACGCCTGTATATTGGGGCATCCGGCGCTGCCGTTGCGCCAGTCGAAATTCTTTTTATAAAATTCGTTGACCTTGGCTAGGTTCACGCCGTGGATGCCGTAACTGCCGGGAACGGGTTTGTCCAGTTTGCGCAGACCCATCCACCACGATCCGATTTCGTGTTCGGGGTCGCCAAACGGAATTTGCCGGACGCGCGTTTTCCCGTTGATGATTTCCTTTTTGTACCAGGTGGGCTTGTTGACCTTGTTTTTAATTTCGTATGCGCCCAACGGCGTTTCTTCTCCCGTGCGGCCAAAGATGGCCTTGATTTTCAGGATTTCCTGTTCGTCGTAGATCACCCGCAGGATCCCGCCGTCCAGCGTCCCCACCAGATACCAGAGGTTAGGATCCTTCTTGTAGCTGGCGATTTCCTTGTTGTTGAACTTTAAAGTCACCTGGCTGTTCCGGGAGACATATCGGGTCTTGGGATCCTGATAAATCTGCTTGAGGATGTACTCCATGTTTTCCGTCGCCTTGTTGTTTAAAATCATGTCGGCGATGGCGGCGTTGAGTTGACGATTTCCTTCTTTGGTGCGTTGCAACTCCTGCGTACGGACGGTCAGGTCGGTCCGGATTTGCTCCAGGTTTTCGCTGGAAACCAGACCCAGTTTTTCCAGTTCCTGATAAAAAACCAGATCCACTTGTTTTTGGGCGGGGGCGTCGAGAACCAAATGATACACGGTCAGACCGACGGTTATCAGTAAAGTTAAAACCGAGGCCGAGAGCTTGAGGGTTTGCTTGGCGTTGTTGGTCAGGCGATAGCGCCGGACTTCGAATTTAACTTTTTTGTCCTTGTCTTCCAGGGGGCTGAAGTTGGCTTGCCTGAATTTGTCGTGCAGGCGTCGTTCCAACGGGGAGAGCTTCCCCTGATGGGCGGTCAGTTTGTCGATGATCCAGTACAGGTTCTCGCGCGTGGTCCGGTCGTAGCAACCGCGCGGGTCCTTGTTGGCGAGCAGGTTGTATTCCGAAATGTTCAGGGTATTGAGTTTGGAGGACATTCTTTTCGCCGAAGTTTGTTCCGGCGCTCGCGCCGGAGTTTTAAACTAGCCTGAATGGAAAGTTTAATAAATTTTTCCGGAAATTTAAACTCTACTTTGAATCTGCAAGCGGGAAGGATAAAGGCTCGCCGCGTGGTTTGGGCTGGTAATTAACCGGGTTCAGGCCAACACGACTTCCTGGAGCGCTTCCCCTTTTTTACGTTGCGCGACCTTGACGGTAACTTTTTGATCCAGCTTGTTAAGGAAACTCATTAGCCGCGCTTCTGAAAAGCGATGAAACCGCGCATTCGTCAATTGGGAAACTTCAGGCTGTCCAATGTCCAGAACCTGTTGCACTTCTTTTTGTTTTTTCAACCCACGCTCTTCCAAAATGCCAAGAATTTTTGACCCGAGTTGCGCTCGCATGAGCAGACTATCGGCGTCCTTTAATCCCAAATCGGCGAAGACATTCCCAGGACTTTCTTCAAACGCCGTTTTCTCTTTTTTCTTCATGACTGATTTTCCTTTTCCATTTCACACGCTTGCTTGTAGCGCCGCGCAATCAACGCCACGTCCTTTTTCGAGGCGGCGACGCCGGTCTTGCTCTTCTTCTGAAAGGCGTGCAGGACATAGAGGCGCGTTCCAATTTTTACGGCATACACCAACCGATAAGTATCGGTTTCATAGTCGTCTTTAATTTCAAAGATCCCCGCGCCGATTCCCTTCAACGGTTTCGCATGCGGAGGCGTCAAGCCTACCTGCGCCAGGTATAATTCGCCGCCCATTTGTTTTTGGACTTCCTCCGGGGTCTTCTTTAATTGTTTTTTGCTATCCCCTAACCATACAATAGGCCGAACGACTTTCTTCCGAGGCAATATTTTCTCCTTCAATCTTCAATAAGATATTACAAAATTATAATAATTTCAAGATTCTCCTCAAAAAACGGCAAGAGGTAAATAATCATGAGAAAAATAATTTTAGCGCTGATAGTCGTCGTGGTTGTCCTTTGCGGTTGCGAAGAAAAAGAAAAGGAAGTCTGGAAGGCTTATGTCTTTCCCGACAAAAATAATCCCGCCATGAACTTTTTTTTAAACGATTACAAGAGTCTCGATTTTTGCCGGGAGGCCGCGGAAGGAAAATTGAAGGCCATGCAGATCCATGCCAGCGGAACCTACGAATGCCGGAAAAATTGCAAGGAGGACGAGTCGGGCCGGCAAATTTGCGAGCAAACTTATAGTCGCGAATGAAATCAGGCCGGGATGTTGGATTTCGGGGTCTTGTGGATGGTGTTTTTATTTTTCGGCTCCGGAGTCATCAGGCAGTTTCCCTCCAGGCGCCCGCCGACGGCGATTTCCATCGCCGGGGTCCGGACGTCGCCCAGGATGCGCCCGCCTTCCTGAATCTCCACTTTTTTCGCCGCGTAAACGTTGCCGACAATTCTTCCCTGGCACACGACGCTTTGCGCGATAATTTTGCCTCTCACCTCGCCGCCTTCGCCCACCACCAGAGCGTCGTCGATCCGCAATTCACCTTCCAGAAATCCCTCCACTCGCACGGGACCGTTGAAAGACAGCTTCCCCTTGGCCCGTGTGTCCGGCCCGATCAGAAATCCGAAATTTGCACGGCCGTATTTTTTGAGGAGCCTTCTTTCCACCCAGGTGCATTCCTTCTTAAACTGGGTCAGCTTGGCCAGAATTAAAAACAGGGTCTCGCGCGATTCGCGATCGTAGATTCCGTCGGGATCCTTGTCTTCAAGGAATTGGTATTCTTCCTGGCTGAGGACGTTCAACTTTTTCATTATTTGCGAGTAATTCATAAAAGCCAAAACCGAAACGTTTTTGGACGGGGCCGGTTCTTCCACAGGAATCAGGCTTTCCAGGCCCAGCTTTAAAAACGCCGCCCGCAACTGGGGAATGGTTTTGCCCGGCTGAAAACCTTCCGCTTTCCTGAGATGCTCCGGGGTCGGGCCTTCCGATTCAATTCCGGTAAAATCCAGTTCGTTTTCGTAAATTTGTTGTGTCGTCATTTTAAAGTAGCGATGGGCCGATTACAACGCCGAGTTTGACTTTCCACTCAAATGCTGGCGATGCGGCCAAGTTTTTTGGAAAAACCCAACCAGTTTTGGATTTTCAGAAAACGCAGGATATCCTTGTCGGGACTGTTCAGCGTGGGCCGCGCGTCGGCGCCCAGAATGCTTTGGGCGATCTGGTCCACGTGGCCGGTCAGTCCCTGGTCCTTGTTGTAGAACAAGGCGCCCCGGTTGTTGGTGATGTTGATGACTTTATGATGCGGAACCATGCCGACAATCTGGATACGATCTTTATAGGTTTCCAGTTTGTCCAGAGTGTCCAGGTACTCGCGCAGTTTTTTCAGGCTGGGAGGAATCTCGCGCGTGTTCTGGCAACGATTGAACACGATTCCCAGCTTTTTGTTCTTCAGGGAATTCAAAACCGCTTCCTCTCCGCGTTCCGCAACCAGCCTTTGCGCGTGAGCCTTGTCCAGCCCGGTCAGTTTGTGGTCCTGGAAGTCCTGATAAAAATCCTCGTAATAGTCGATGAACGAATGCAAGGCGTCGATACTGCCGTTCACCGCGATGTTGTTGCTCAGGTCAAAGACGAAAATCACCTGGTCGATCACGTTGATCAGGGAGGACAGATGATGGACCCCGCCCGCCGGCGTGTCCAGAATCACATAATCGTAACGTTTCAGCACCTTCCCCAGAACGTCCAGGAACAGCAACAATAACTCCGGCTCGTTGATGCGCTTGCGGTGCGCTTTTTTTCCGAGAATAGGGATCTCGCCGCCGAGAATGGAGAAATGATATTCCTCGATGTACTTGATGAATTCCTCGACAATGGGCCAGGAGTTGTTTTCGTGCCTTTTCAGCGTTTGCCGGAAAGCGTCCATATCCAGCCGGTCCAGGATGGGCCGCAAGAGAGTCAGGTCTTTGGGAGCCAATACCCGGTTCCGGTCCAGAATCAACTCGTGCAACAAATCGCCTTGCGGGAACTCGGTGAAGAGGAACAATTCGGCGTTGAAGTTTCGGAAATGGGCGAGACAGCGCGCCAGGTTTTCGTCGCCCGCGTCGATGCGGCCTTCGAGGAACCATTGGAACCGCGAAATGATTTGATAAAAATTCCGCAGAAAATCGATCTGCCAGGTTTTGTTGGCGAGAGTTTCAAACAGATCGTAAAAGGATTTGTTGGGATGGCTGTCCAGCAGGCTGGAAATCGTCGGCAGACGCAGGTCCAGGTCGAACAGGCAAACGCGGTTGTCCGATTTTTTGTCGCGGGGCGGAAGCAGACGCGTGAGCGCCGCGGCGGTGTTGATGGACAGGGTGGTTTTACCGATCCCGCCCTTGGGACCTATGATGGAAACGACGGCCATTCAGTTTTCCTTTGTCCGGGAAGGTTTTGTTTGATTGCCCGCCACCACGAGGGTGATCTCGCCCTTCCAGGTTTTATCCGTTTGCCCGGCCAGCTCCGAGAGCGGGGCGCGCACAACCTCTTCGTACAGTTTGGTCAACTCCCGCGCGAGCGCAACCTGGCGTTCGCCGAACGCCTCGAAAAGATCGGCGAGGGTTTTTTGAATCCGGTGCGGAGACTCGAAAAATACGAGCGTGCGTTTTTCTTCCGCCAGTTCTTTAAGGCGCGTTTGCCGCCCCTTTTTGCGCGGCAGGAATCCCTCGAAAACAAACTTGCCTGACGGCAGTCCCGAAACCGCGAGCGCCGCCAGAACCGCCGAGGGTCCAGGCGCCGGGTAAATGGGAATGCTCGCCTCCACCGCCTCCCGCGCCAACTGGAACAGCGGGTCGGAAATTCCCGGCGTTCCCGCGTCGGAAATCAGCGCGACGTCGTTTCCGGCTTGCAGTTTTTCTATCAAACGCGGCCCCTGTTTCATCTGGTTGTAGCTGTGATAACTGACAAGGGGCGTGGATATTTGGTAATGGTTCAGCAATTTTTTTGTGTGGCGCGTGTCTTCGGCGGCGATTAAGTGGACGGATTTTAGAATTTCAACCGCCCGGAAAGTGACGTCGGCAAGATTCCCAATAGGACCGCTCACGATATACAGGGTCCCTGTTGGCTTGGCGTCCATATCCAGAATATTGTAACCGGACCGTTACAAAAACTCAATAACGATTAAAAAATCAGGGACCTATGGATTGACGAGGCGACTCGTTCCCGATACATTAAGGCGCCTCTAAAAAGCGATCATGGCCGCGAGCGGTCCTTATGAAATAAGGGTCCGCGAGTTGCCGTAGGGAAAAATTCCGAATGATTGACGATTCTTTAAAATACCAAAAAACCATTGGAAAGGCGGCTCCATGAAAACCTTCATCAAAATCCTGGTCATGATAGCCATCTCATTGGGAGGGTCGATGTACGCCATGAAGAATACCGAGTTGGGCGTGAAATGCCTGCAAGCGGCGGCGAAGGAAGACTCGACTAAAATTGCGGACGCGGTTTTGCGGCTGGGCGCGGACGTGAACGCCAAAGCGGATCAGGGGATCACGCCCCTGCACACCGCCGCGTTTTTGGGATCGCCGGAAACCGCGCGCTTGTTTATAAAGAAGGGCGCGAAAGTGGATTCATTGGACGACGACAAGCGGACGCCATTGCACCTGGCGGCTTACGCCGGGCACGCGAAGTTGGTGGCGGTGTTGATCGACGCCGGGGCCGACACGGACGCCGAGGAGAAAAACGGCGTCACCCCGCTGTTCCTGGCGAAAAACCAGAATCACTCCGCCGCCGCCGACGTCCTGATGGAAAACGGCGCGCGGGAGTA
>JAJDBD010000114.1 GCA_029261575.1 Nitrospinaceae bacterium
TCGAACCCAATTTAAGACGGGTCAAGGGCTATCGTCATCTCAGAGAACTTAGAGAAGCCATGAAGGAACTCAACTCCAAAAGCAATGTGTCGCACGCGGCGTGAGAGATTGTTCAATTTCAACTAAAAATGGGATTGACCCCTTTATCAATGAATATCAAGGTAGCTTTGAATCCTTGATATTTTTGGGCCGTGCTACTTGCAAGACGAGCGGCTATTGCAGGCGAACCCTCTTCGCCGCCCAGATACTCACCTGGGCCACAAAACCCATCAATATAATAAACATGTCTAAACCCTTTATTGGCAAGTATGCCAAACCATGCGCCAAGGTAATCGTTTAATATCTCTAGCTTTGCCTTTGTTCTAGGTGGGCATTCCCATAGGTAATGATCTTGCACAGTAAAAGTGGACACAAAGAAAGTGATGGATACAATCATTTTTGGAGGTGTTCCAATGGGAAAACAACGCAGGCAATTTACGAAAGAATTTAAAGTTGAAGCGGTCCGTTTAATAGTGGAGGAAGGTCGGCGGATTTCCGAGTTGTCTCGCGAGCTTGGAGTCGGCGAGAGTCTACTGGGCCGTTGGAAAAAGAAATCCGAGGAAGGCAAAATAGATCCCTTCCCTGGCAAGGGCCGTTTGAGTCCCGAGGACGACGAGTTGCGCCGCCTGAGACGAGAGAACAAACGCCTCCGCCTGGAGCATGAGATATTAAAAAAAGCCGTGGCCATCTTCTCGGAGGAACCGCAATGAAATACGTTTTCATACGGGATCACCGGGGAGCCTTTCCAGTGGGCCTGATGTGCCGGACTCTGGAAGTGGGCGTTAGTGGGTTCTACGCCTGGCTGAAACGTCCCGAAAGCCCACGCAACCAAGCGAATCGGCGATTACTGCTGGAGATCAAAGCGGTTCATCAGAAGAGCCGTAAGACCTACGGCAGTCCCCGAATCCATGCGGAGTTGAATGAAATCGGTCATGCTTGCAGTCGATACCGGGTGGCTCGCTTGATGCGCCGGTATGGAATCGTCTCCAAACACAAACGCAAGTTCCGGGCGACGACGAACTCCCATCACTCCTATCCGGTCGCTGAGAATCTATTGCGGCGGCAATTTGACGTCTCCGAGCCAGGGCGCTGCTGGGTATCGGATATCACGTATATCCCGACTCGGGAAGGCTGGTTGTATCTGGCGGCGACGCTGGATTTGTTTCACCGGAAAGTGATCGGGTGGGCCATGGACCGGTGGATCGCCCGGCAGTTGGCGATTGACGCTTTAAACATGGCGGTTAAAAGTGCAGGTCTGAAACCGGGGTTGATTCATCATTCCGACCGAGGAGTTCAGTACGCCAGCAATGAGTTTCAGGCTTTGTTAAGAGCCAATGCCATCCGATGCAGTATGAGTCGGAAGGGGGATTGTTGGGATAATGCCGTGGCGGAAAGTTTCTTCCACACTTTGAAAGTGGAGTTGATTCACGGAAGAATTTACAATACCCGTCAGGAAGCGAAGACGGCTGTTTTTGAATACATCGAAGTATTTTACAATCGGCAACGTCGTCATTCCTACCTCGGCTACCTCAGCCCGGTAGACTTTGAGAAAAAGAATGCGGCTTAATTAACTGTCCACTAATAACGGGAAGATCAATTAAGAATAATACATTTGTCTCCGTACAGGTTCTCTATGATATCTAGACATTCCCTCGGTAAAGGCGGGTTCTTACTGCTAGCTAGGTTTAATAATTTCTCCGCATCAAGATTGCTAGCTCGCCCTGCACCCTTGGAGGCGAGGTTATCCTTCAAGCTTTGAATTTCATATTCTTTCTTGCTCACCTCATCCATTTTGTCTTGTAACTGTTCCTTTAACTCTAAGTTGGTGTTTTCGTTTAGCGAGTTTTCTTCCGTCAACTCATTGAAAATATTCTCCTGCTCACCCAAGCGTTGGTAAGCTTGTTCTAGTTCTTGCCGCAATTGTCCGGCATTCATTTGATCGCTTCTTTCCCGAACGACCTGCAATCGACGACGAACGGCCAGTTGCATTACTCCTTCGGGACGAATACACTTACGTTGAAGCCGAACATTAGTATGGTTTGTTACCCATGCAAGAAGTCTTGAAATTCTCAAATAATGTGGAGTGTTTCCCCATTCCTCAATTTCATTCGACAGGAAGAAGTGCCCGCGCACAAAACCTGTTAATGTCGGAATATGAAGAATATTCACCGCGCCGTCCCAAGCCGACCTCTGTTGTCCCAAAATCTCTTCCATTTCGTAGCTGTTAAAACCTGGAATGACCTCTACAACTTGAGCAAGTCCAAACAAATTCTCTTGTAAGAGATTGGCATTGATTAAGTAAGCGCCTTCCCTGTCAGGACTAACAAGGACAATGGGGCGGTCCCTACCTTTCCGTTCAATTTCAACAAGAAAACTGCGATAAGAATCCCGATCTTGACCAATCGTCTTTAAGTCCAACCCTGTGACCGATTCAGCAAATTCGGCGTTTTTAGCTTGCTGGATGTTGTCTACAATGTAACGAATCACACGGGGCCTAGATGCACTGGCCGGTTCCGTGACCAAGGTACTTTGCTCGTCGGTCTTTAAAATACAAGAAAATTCCAAACAATCTTTAATTACCCTAAGGCCAATTTCAGTTGTCCACTTCCGCCCATGCACGGCATCATCAGTATTATTGACTATCCAAGCATAAAATTTGGGTTCTTCTTCGTCGGTTGCATATATCCGCAACCAAGATGGTGTCTCTCCCCGTTTTCCGTCAAATTCGCCGTCTTTTTTTAGCACGTCGAGATGCAACCCGAAACCAAGCTGCTCCTTGATCCAGCGTCTAATAGCTTTTAATATTGCTCCTTCTGCCCCAGTCCCATTACAGGTTATGTGGTTAGCGTATACGAGCATGCTTAGGGCGCTCCCTTATGGTGCATCGTGAATATTTCAAATTCTAAGCAAAAAAGAGGCTACGTCGATTCTTAATAATATATTCCACTTAACAAAAACTTCAAAGAAAGATTCGCCCCAGCCCCTCTTCTTCGACAAGCGCAACGCGGGTTTTATAGAGCGTGTTCCTCTTGAAATCAGGAAACATCTTCGGGGCGGATGAAGTCTCCCTTGACGAGGTCGCGGTTCAGGCGTTTGCCGACGACTCGGTTCTCCTCGCCGGGGGGCAGGCCTCCGCCCGGCCTCAACCAGTCGAGGTCCTGCATTTTAATTTCTTCGCCGGATTTCAAATTCCGTCCGGCGGCGATGGAGCGGCGGGCGACTTTGGCGATTTCTTTTTCAGATTCTTCTACAAACGCGTCCCGTCTTCCAAGCATTGCCCGCGCTTCCTTGATTCGTTTCGCCATCTCCTTTAAATCCGCCGGATCCATGGAAATCGCATGGTCGGGAAAATCGGAAAAGTTTTTGTCCAGCGTAAAATGCTTTTCGATCACTCCCGCGCCCAGGGCGACCGCCAACACTGCCGCCTCGATCCCCAACGTGTGGTCGGAATACCCGATGCGGAGTCCCAACTGTTCCGCCAGGTATGGGATGGACGCCAGATTGGCCGCTGAAGGCGGCGTGGGGTAAAGCGAGACGCAGTGCAGAACGATCAACTCCTGTTGAACGCCGTTTTGCTCCCAAACTTTCTCGACGACCCGATGAGCCTTGCGGATCCCTTCTAAATCCGCCATTCCCGTGGAGAGCAGGATGGGTTTCCCGGTTTGCGCGGTCGCTTCGATGAGCGGCCAGAAATCGTTGTCCCCGGAGGCGATTTTAAACGCCGGGACCAGTGAGTCGAGGAAGCGGACGCTTTCGATATCGAACGGGGTGGATAGGAAAATAACTCCT
>JAJDBD010000115.1 GCA_029261575.1 Nitrospinaceae bacterium
CTGCCCTTCATACGCCGCAAAGACCCCGACGCGCCGGTGATACTGGGCGACCTGAAATTGACCTACCGGGACCTGACCGATTCCCTGCAAGCCTTTCTTGATTTATTGCAACAGAAACTGCCGCTCGAGGAGTTTTCGCGCAAGGTCCGCGAGCAGTTTGACTTCTACGCCGCGGGCGATCCCAAAACCGGCAAGGTAAAGTTTACCGGTTATTACACCCCGGTCATCAAGGCCAGCCGGTTCCAAACGCGGGGCTACAACTATCCTTTGTATTACCTTCCGGAGAACATGCTGAAAGTGGAGCGGTTGGAAAACGAGGGAAGTTCCGAGGCCGCGTCCCGCGTGTACCACACCGCCTACCAGGCGCGCAACTTCACGCGTGGGGAAATCGACGGAGGAAAGGCGTTGGCCGATCGCAACCTGGAAATCGCCTGGTTGCAAAGCGAAATGGACCGTTACTTTTTGCACATCCAGGGATCCGGGATATTGTCCTATCCCAACGGCACGACCGAGATGGTTCAGTTCATGGGATCCAACGGCTACACGTACTCCAGCGTCGGCAGGTTGATGATCAGGACGGGAGCGATCGATACCGGGCAAGGATCGATGCAGGGCATCAAGAATTATTTCCGGAACTATCCGCAGGACGTCCCAAAATACCTGTTCAAAAACAAGCGGTACATATTTTTCCGCCTGACCAACGAGTTGCCGCGCGGCTCCAGCGGCGCGGAAGTCGTGGGCCATCGCGCCATTGCGACGGATAAGAAAATTTATCCCCCCGGCGGGTTGGTCTTCATGACGGCTAAAAAACCCGTCCTCGACGCGAACAATAAAATCACCCGATGGGAAGATTTTTCGCGCTTCGTTCTGGACGTGGACACCGGCGACGCCATACGCGGTCCCGCCCGCGCGGACTTGTATTTTGGCGTCGGCGATCGCGCCGGCGCAGGCGCCGGACATTACATGGTCCACGGCGCCATGTTCTACCTGATCAAAAAACCGGCCACTCGCCGTGGGGGCAGTTAGCGCAACTGATATGGGTAACGCTACGGACCTGGGAGCAATTGGATATCAAATACAATAACGAAAGTTCGATAGGCTGGGGTTCGAGTTGATAGAAAACTCTCCATCGCCAATATTTGCCTCCAGGCGCTTGCCTGGCGCCGGATGAATGATTGTATCGCGGCCATAGCCACGCCGCTCGGAGAAGGCGGCGTCGGCGTGATCCGCCTGAGCGGCTCCACCGCCTGGGACGTCGCCGACAAGTTATTTTGTCCCACCTCCGGCGCCAAAGAATTTAAACCCTTCCAGATTTATCACGGCGAATTCGTCGACCCAAATACCGGCCAATGCCTGGACGAGGTGTTACTCGCCTTTTTCAAGGCGCCCAAAAGCTACACCGGCGAAGACGTTGTGGAAATCCACTGCCACGGCGGCGTATTGAACGTCTCCACGCTTTTGCAACAGACGCTGGACCATGGAGCGCGTCTCGCCCAGCCGGGCGAGTTCACCCGCCGCGCGTTCATCAACGGCAAGCTCGACCTGTTTCAGGCCGAAGCGGTGGCGGACGTCGTCCAGGCCTCTTCCGAAGCGGCGTTGAAATCTGCGGTCGCGCAAATCCAGGGCAAACTCTCCTCGCGGCTGAACTCGATGTACGACGAGCTTTTGGTTCTGCTTGCGCAACTGGAAGCGGCGATCGATTTTCCCGAAGAAGGTTTGGTTCTGCATAAAAAAGAGGAAAACCTCGACCGGGTCCGAAAAGTGCAAAACGAGATGGACCGGTTGATCGATTCCTATCGCCAGGGGAAAATTTACCGCGAAGGCGCGAAGGTCGCCCTGGCGGGCAAACCCAACGTGGGCAAATCCAGCCTGCTGAACGCTCTGCTCCAGGAAGACCGCGCCATCGTGACCCCGCACGCGGGGACCACACGCGACACGCTGGAAGAGCGCGTGAAGATTCGCGACCTGCACGTCAACATCGTCGACTCCGCCGGTATCCGCCACAAGCCGGAAGCGATCGAGGCCATGGGCGTCGCCCGCACCCGCGTCGCGCTTGAGCAGGCGGACCTCGCGCTCGTTGTGCTGGACGGCTCGCAACCTTTGGATGCCAACGACGAATTGCTGTTCCAGGAAGTCGGCGACAAACCCAGACTGGTTGTGCTGAACAAATCCGACCTGCCGCAAAAAATCGACGCCGACCGCCTGGAGCGCGATTTTCCTGGTAATCTAAAACTAAAAATCTCCGCCACCACTCTGGAGGGGATGGCGTCCCTGATCGACGCCATCCACGAAAAAGTTTTGGGAGAAATTCGCGTCGCCGAGCCGATAGCGATCACGCGCGAGAGGCACCGCGAAGCGCTGGTTCAAGCGCGGGAAGCGCTCGACCGGGCGGCCGATTCCCTGCAAAACGAACTGTCGGAAGAATTGACGGCGGTGGACGTCAACCAGGCGTTGGAAAACCTCGGGCAACTGCTGGGCAAGACGTTTACCGAGGATTTGCTGGACGAAATCTTCAATGATTTCTGTATCGGCAAGTGATGGGATTTTTGATAATCCAAAATAACCTATTGATTTTTATAGGATTTATTTTGACAAACTTTTGACAGTCGCTATAATAGCGGACGTTATGGAATTCCAACTCAAATCCGGCGCCTTCAATATAATTGGTCGAAGCGAAGCCTTCCTGAAATCCATCGAAATCGCCAAAAAAGCGGCAGACTCCGACAGCACGGTGATCGTTTTCGGCGAAAGCGGAACCGGGAAGGAATTGATCGCCCGCGTTCTGCATCATAATAGCCCGCGCGAAAAAAACGCCTTCATCTCCGTCAACTGCGCCGCCATCCCCCACGATCTTCTGGAAAGCGAACTGTTCGGTTACGAAAAAGGCTCGTTCACCGGAGCGTCGCAAACCCGCGTCGGTCGCCTGGAACTGGCGAACAAGGGGACGATTTTTCTGGATGAAATCGGCGACATGGCCCCGGCGCTCCAGGTCAAATTGCTCCGCGTTCTTGCGGAACGGGAAATCGATCGTATCGGCGGGATGAAATCCATTCCCATCGACGTCCGCGTGATCGCCGCCACCAACCGCGACCTGGAAAAAGATATCCAGACCGGAAAATTCCGCGAGGACCTGTTTTATCGCCTGAACGTGATCCCGATTAACCTGCCCCCGCTCCGCCAGCGAAAAAGCGACGTTCCGCTGTTGGCCAATTATTTTCTGGATTATTTCAACAAGAAACGCAACAAATCCATTCAGGGAATCGACGACAACGCCATGGCAATCCTCGTGAACTATACCTGGCCGGGAAACATCCGCGAGTTGGCGAACTACATCGAGCGCATGCTGGTGTTGAGTAACGGCAAGACCATCGGCGTGAACGACTTGCCGGAAAAAGCTCTGGGGGAAGCTCCGGAGGAGTTGTTAAAAAACGTAACGCCTGGTCCCGACTCCGAAGAGAGTCCGTTCGAGGCCCTGCGGACTTCCATGAAAAATTCCTTTTTCATGGGCGTGCCGGACGAGGGTCTGAATTTGAAACAGACGCTGGAGGATTTTGAACGGGAACTGATTCAGGAAGCCCTGGAAAAAACCGATTGGGTGAAGAACAAAGCCGCGCAACTGCTGTCCCTCAACCGCACCACCCTGGTGGAAAAACTCAAAAAACTGAAAATCACCCGCAACTGCTAGCCGCAGGGGCAGTAGGCGCAACATATATGGGGAGCGTCGCGACTCTTGGGGCATTTGCATATCGAATATTAGTCCCTGCGACTTGCGGGCCGCCGCCGGGCGGATACTATCATATTAGTCGAGTCTTCTTCTTTTTTGGACTATCTCCTCGTCATTCTTATCCTCATCCCAGGTTACATACCTATTATAATGTTCTGATCTTCTGTTGCGTTTTTTCCCTGTTATGACGTCCCTCTACCATCTCCATCTATTAGTATTCCCCGACCTTGTATACGAGGTTGGTTCCCTTCTGCGATTTATACTACTTTCTACTTGCCTACCTGAAAGAAGGCTAATTCCCAAACCTTTTTTATTATAACGTGAACTAACCACCCGAGCGTTACTGAAAGCGTTACTTCCACTAGTCGATCTTTGTACAATATGGTCTACTTCCGGGGCTTGGTCGCTTCCTTCAACCATTAAAGTAGTAAAGTCGTCGCCCGCTTCATCTGATTTGATCCATCCATTGTTCCTAATTCTATTAACAGCAAGAATTAAATTTCTTTGCTGATCAGAAAAGAATTGGCCATTTTCATAGGTAAAGTTTAACCCCCAAACTGGTGGAATTTGCTCATTTAACCAAAGGTAATCCAGTACGGCATAAGGTCTAGGATGTCCGGAACAGGGTGCATGTAAAATTTCACCGCCTTCTAGTACCTCCTCCACTTTAAAACCTGTAAGATCTGCATGGTCAATTAGATTCTTTAGTTGCCTATGTTTATCATCAAATTCCACTTGACGCGCTTTTGGGACCCCGTGGATTATGGGTCTATAATTTACCCAATTTCGTCGTACAGGGTCCAAATATGTAACCGAAAAACTGGAGGGAATTCTCTCGTCATATAAAATGTCCGGTTCACTACTCAGGCAACTATCAGATGGATAACGAATGTCGATAGTAATCCCTTTAATTTGATTTTTTAGTAACCAAGTCTCTAAATTACCCTAATCTCCATGTCGGTTAAAATGGCCCGCCATGGGAACCACGTTGGCCGATACATTTGGACCGCTTAACACCAGGGCAATCAAGTGCCCCTTGTCATAATTAAGTGGTGAGGTATCGTCGATTTTTCCATCACCTTTCAAAGCCAGCGGCGTGGGTGTTGAGCCTCTGTTTACGAAAGATTCTTCGATCTGATGGGCTTGAACATGTACAGGGCGCCATCTTTCCTGCTTTATTGAATCGGAACCTAACCAATTAAAACACTCCGCAGTGATTCTCGTGGTTTTATCAACATAAATAACTTTTCGTCTTCCTTCATTATCAACACTTCGTCTTTTTTTATAAGCTGATCTATACTTCATTACGCGCAGGGGTTTGGAGTTGAAAGGATAATAGAAACTTTGCAAACACAAAACACGAGAAATCTATATTATTTTCCGATTTCCATAAAACCAAAAAACGCCTTGTATTATTGTAAGTTAAGCGCCAAAGCGACTCAAGCTTTTTTTAATAAAATTTGTTTATCAATATTTTATTAAAGCAAGGGAAATGTAAGGGTGAGTGGTGGGGTAACGGCCCCGGTTTTGCCATTGGCAAGGCAAGGGCCGGGCGGGGGACGAGAGGGACGGGGTTCATTTGTCAGGCTGAGTCCTTCGATAAACTCAGGACAGGCTCTGTCGAAGCCCCTGTTTATTATTTAAAATGACCACCCTTTGATAAGCTCGGGGCGACATGGTTTGATAGTTTTTCCGCGTTCATTGGCGGCGGCTTTTAACCGCCAACCGTCAATGGGTGGGAAAACGGTTTATCCCTCGATGCGGGCGAAGGCCAGTTCCTTGGCAGCTTTGGTGACGTCCTCGACAAACTTTTTGAACGCCATGTCGGCGTCTTTGTGCTGGGTTTGTTTGACCAGCTTTTCCTCGTCGGTGTCGATGATCAAATCCAGAACGTTGACT
>JAJDBD010000116.1 GCA_029261575.1 Nitrospinaceae bacterium
CGACCGTGTCCGCGTCTGAAAAGTTTTTGAACAAGCTTCCCAACCAGGGAATATCTCCGAAAAAGGGAACCTGGCTGGTGTTTCTCGCCATGCTGTTTTCATACAAACCGCCGAGAACGGTGGTTTCCGCGTCGTTGACCAACACTTCGGTGAAAGCTTCCTTGGTGGTGATCGATGGAACGCCGGAAACCGTGTTGGTGAAATCCGCCGCGTTTTTGGTGGCCTGGATATTCATCAAAATTGTTTGGTCCACCGTGATGTGCGGCGTGACTTTCAATTCGATCGTCGCGTCCACGAATTCGATCCGGGTTCCGTCCTGAGAAACGGTGGCGTAAGGAATCTTTCGACCGCTTTGGATTCTGGCTTCCTTGTTGTCCAGTGTGGTCACCCGCGGATTGGAGACGGTTCTCAGCTTGCCCTGTTCCTCAAGCGCGGAGATTTGAATGTCCACAAGAACATCTTCTGCCAGACTACCTAAAGTCAGTCCTATTCCCGCCACATTGCCGGGAATCAAATTGGAAGCGTTGGGCAGGTCGATGATAAAATCGTCTGTCGTGTTAGTGCTAGAGCCGCCCTCAACCGTGGCAGGAAACTCCTTGGACGTGTTGCCCTGAAAGTTACCGCCCCATTGAATTCCCAAATTTTTCGCGGCGTTGCGGTTGACTTCCACGATGCGGGCTTGAATCATCACCTGGGAGGTCGGCTTGTCCAGGTTTTCAATCACTTGGACCATGTCCTGCAAACTGGCCGGGATATCCGTCAGGATCATGGTGTTGGTTCGCGAGTCGATGGTGATCCGGCCCCGCTCGGTTCGCATGCTGTCCATGCTCGATTGGAGTTCCGTGATGCTGGCGTAACTGATCTGGACGACTTCGGTGAACAACTCCCCGGCCAGCCGTTCTTCCAGGTCGGCGTCCTTTCTGGCTTTCTTGGCGAGTTTGCGCGCCGTATCTTCCGACGCCATGTTCTCCTGGGTGGCGATGCGGACGATATTATCGAAGCATTGTTTGCCCAGGCCGTTGTTCTTGATGATCAGTTCCATGGCCTGGTTCCAGGGAACGTCCACCAGACGAATGTTGGTCGAACCGCCCACGCTGGGCGCCAGAATGATATTGAATCCGCCCACCTCGGAGAGTATCCGGAAAATATTGACCAGCTGTGCGTTCTGAAAATCCAGGGAGATAGGAGGCTTTTCCCCGCCGAGAATTTTCAAGCACCGTTCTTCCGAGAAACGCGCGGATTTTACTTCCTCTTGACTCCCCATGCGGGAGCTTTGTGAAACGCCTCCCACCGGTTTGCGTTCGCTTTGTGAAGACGACCCGCTGGATTCCTGGGCCATATTTTTATTGTCCGCTTTTTTAAAGGTAACGATCAAGGTATTGTCTCTGGGCCTTTGGATCTCATAAGCCGACGCTTCCTTGAGAGCAAATTCCAGGCGCAGAACCTGGGCTTCCTCAAAGTACATGGGCTTGATGCTCTCCAAAATGCCTTCCCCGACCGTCATTTTCGAGTTCAATACGCCCTGCCGGGTCTTGGGGAAATCCATGACCAGGCGCAGGGGTTTTTGCAACTTAAACGCGGTGTATTGCAGGCTTCCAGAAGACTCCAGCGTGACCGAAACGCCCTCTACGCCAGGCAGAGCGTCGACGTTGGTCAAACTGGAAACGCCGGGCGCGGAGGAATCGGAAGCTTGCGCCACCTGGATTTCCTGCGGGACGGAATTCTCTTCCAGTTCCATTTCCTGGATCCCGGGAGTGGAAATCTCCATCCCGGTCTGGGAATCGGAAACCGGTTTGGCCGGAGCGGGCGTTCCCCAAACGGAGGACGCCAGGAACCCCAAAACCAAAAAGGAGCCAATCATTATCCCCAATAGTCCTTTGAATGTTTTTGTCATCACGGCTGGTCCTCTTGAAATAAAGTTATTCAAAACCATTTTGATCATTTTCCGGCTCCGGCTTCTTCCGCCGCTTTTTCGGCGCCTTCGGCCTTTTCGGCGTTTCCGGCGCTTGCCGATGCGAAAAATTCCACGACCACCGGTTGATCGATCAGGGTTCCGTCGTATCGGCGTTCCCGCTCGTTGACGATCATCTTCTCTTCGTCTATCTCTTGCACAATTCCAAAGTTGGGGCCGACCAGCATGCCTTTCCGCAAGGTGTGGCCGGTTTTATCGTCGGTTTCGACGAGGGCTATTTTCCCAAAACCATTCCACACCACGCCGGTCACCCGTATCTTGTCGTAGTCGATTTGCAAAGGCGTGGAGACAGTGTCCTGTTGAGCGTCCTGGGCCTTTTCGATCAGATCCCGGTAAAACGCCACGGTGTCCAGATACTCCTGGTCTTCCATGACTTCCAGTTCCTTGCGTTCCTTGAACAATTTCGCAAAATAATCCAGGTTGGAATACAAGTCGGTATCGGTCTCTTTTATTTTCTTGTAAATTTCGTTGGAGATGTTTTTAAGCTCCTGGAGTTCGGGTCCGAATTTTTTCAGCCTCGGGGCCTCTACCACCACTTCCTTTTTCTTTTCCCGTGTTTCCAAAAGCTTGGCCACGACGGTGGTTTCGATATTCGGGGCTTCCTTGAGGCGGACAAAAGGATCGCGTTTATTCATGAACATGTAACGAAATCCCGGACGGAAAATCTGCATGGCCAATCGTCCATCGTCCGTGTCCATGCCGCCGCTCTGGACGAAGTCGATCAACTTGGTCCGCCCTTTGCGCGTCACCTGCCTCAAAGCGCTCCGATGCGCTTCGTTCAGCGTACGGTAAAACCAGACGCCGGCGGGAGATTCCGCGAATTGTAAAAACTTCGTCCATTCCTCGTCCTTGAGCGACTTGAAAATCCCGAGTTTTCTCAACACGGCGCGGTCGTAGACTTCTTTCCGAAACGGACCTTTCAATTTCTTTTGCCAAGCCTCCATCCCTTTCAGTTCTTTATCTTTTTTCAAGGGCTCCAGAATTTTTAGCCGGTCGGCGTCGTTGGCCACAATCCGTTTGGCCTCTTCCTGAACCGTGACGAGACGTTTGGCCAGTTTCAGCCTCAAATCCGGGGGGCTTTCCTTCTGAAATTCCTGAATCAACTGAAAAACCCGCTCGTCCAAGTCGAGGAACCGGGCTTCCCTTTCAAGCTCCACCACTCTTTTGCCGAGCGGCGTTTTGAACCATTTGGACGCCTTGGCGAGATGGACCTGATTGTAAGTAAGAATGAATGCGTTGAAAAAACTTCTCTGATAGTTTTCGCCGTTGTAAGCGCCCACCAGAAGGTTTTTGACGATGGTGACGTCGGCCTCTTTCAACCCAAGATTTTTCAATTCCAGAGAAACAGCCACGTCTTCGGGAATCAGATTCACCAGCCACTCGTCAATTCCCGAGGCGACAAACAAATCCCGTATCTCGATTTTTTGCTTGCTTGAAATCTGAAAGGCTTTTTGGACAGAGACCCCCGAAGCCGCCCAAGCCGCCGGCAAACCCGTCCAAACGCCGTTGAGGATAAATGCCGTCAACAAAACCGGAATGAGGGTTCTTTTAGAATAAGGTTTCATGGTCCGTCTGGGTTCTGGTTAATGGTTGTTAAGCGTTCCCAATTCGTTTTTGTTCCTGAGAATCTGCGCGGCTTAAGTTAATGTCCGCCCGCCTTTTTAGGTTCTTCCTTTTTTTCTTCTACCTTTTTCGCCTTGGCCTTCAATTCCGAGCCTTCAATGTAAGCAAAAGTTCTGATCTGAAACTTGGTTTCTATTTCGCTACCGTCGACTTCCATTTTCAGGTCCGTGAAACTGACCACTCGCAACAAATCCTGCATGGCGTCGAAGAATCCCATGGTGTTCCAGAACTTTCCCTGAATTTCCATATTGATGGGAATTTCCTTGTAATAATCGACGACTTGCCCCTCTTTCAAGCGAAAATCCTCGATTCTGACCCCCAAGTCTTTTTGAAAGGAACCCACTTGTTTAAGCAACCCCGGCATCTCGCGAGCCAAAGGCATCTGGCGCTTGTAATCACTGACCTTGCCTTCCAGGTTGGTCACCTCTTTGGACACGGTTTCCGTCCGAGCGACCAGGGTCTTGGCCTGAGAAAGCTGGGATTCGAGTTGACCTTTCTTCTGTTGCAGGCCCTCGTATTCCATCTGGCTGGCTCCATACAAGGAAAAGAAATAACCGAGTATGACCACAAATCCGGCGCCGATAGCCCCCATTATCAAATGGGCAAACTTAATATTTTCCAGTTTTTCGTAGGGCAGTTTGTCGAATAACTTATCCATTTATAATTTCCTCAGGCCGCCGGTTTGGCGGGTTTTTTCTCCGCTTTGGCGGATTCGCCCATGTAGCAATAGATTAAAAACTCCCGATTGCCTTTCGTCTGCTCGACGCGGACCGGAAACACCACTTTGAAATAGGGGACCTTTTCCAAGCCTTCGATAAAATTGGCGACCCGCTGATCCGAAAAGGCAAACCCTTCGAGCCTCACAAATTCCTCGGGATCGTGTACTTTCGGCTCGCCTTTTTTCTTCTTTTTGGGCTTAATCTTTATTGCGGGATCCCGGAAAAAAATCACCGGAATGTTTTTGCCTTTGACTTGTTTCCAGGTCATCACCTCCAGCTCGTCGAGCCACAGGCCGTCGGGAATGGCGCGATAAATATCTTCCAGAAGCCGGGTCGGCGTTCGCTGTCCGCTGCGAAAGGTGCGCATGCCCTCGATGATGCCCGAAAGTCTCTTTCCCTGAGTCTGCAGGGTTTTGACCTTCTTGACTTTTCCGTCGAGAGCGGTCACTCCCGCCTGAACTTCCTCGATTTCGGAATTCATTCCCTGAATCTTGGTCTGCTCCAGCCCATAACTGAGGACGCACAGAACAAAAGCCACGATCGGCACCGCAATAGCGGCTAGAACCTGCTTTTGTATGGCGATTTGTTTTAATTCCTGTCGATAATCAAATAAATTTATAGTGATCATAGCGTTGACTTATTTGTAATCAAACTTTCTAATAGCCAGGCCGACCGCCACCGAAGCCATCGGCCCCATTTGGGCGATGAGTTCGCGATCAAATTTGCGGGAACTGACCTTGATATTATCCAGAGGGTTCAAGATTTCGACGGGGATCTTCAGCTTCTGGGACAACAACTGGTCGACCCCGGGGGTCAAAGCTCCGCCGCCGGTTAAATAAACCTTTTCCACCTGAGTGTTGGACGTGGAACTGAAAAACTCGAAAGACCGCTCCACTTCCTCAAAAATACTGTTGAAGGATTCCACGATGGTGGCCACCGCTTCCTCGCGGTCCACCGAGTCGGGGATATCGCCGGCCTTGAGGGCCTCGGCCTGGGCAAACTCCAGGGAGAACTCCGACATCAGGCGTTCGGTGCACTGCGCTCCGCCTCCGGGAATGTCCTGGGTGAACCCGGTTTGACCGTTCTGGATCACGTTCAAATGAATGAACGACGCGCCCAGATCGATGACCGCCAGGGACCCCGACGAACTCAAATCTCCGGAAAGCCCCAGGGCGTTTACGGCGGCAAAAGAATCGAGATCAATGATCACCGGCTTCAAACCGGCCTCTTCCAAAATAGCGGTGCGGCTGTCGATGATTTCCTTTTGCACCGCCACCAGAAGAACTTCCATCTTGCCTTCTTCCGCATCCTCTTCTTCAAAATCCTGCAGGCCCGACTGGGTCAGAATCTGAAAATCAATGGCCACGTCGTCGATGTCGAACGGAATATACTGCTCCGCCTCTTTGGCGATGGATTCCGCCAACTCCGCCTCGGTCATGATCGGCACCTTGATCTTCTTGATGATAACGGCCTCCCCGGAAACCGAGGCGACGCCGTAACGGGTCTGGATTTTTTCCGCCTTGATCAGCTTGCTCAACGCGTCGACCACCAGTTCGTCCTCGCGGATCACGCCGTCCACGATCGCCTCGTGTGGCAACGGCATCACCCCAAAAGAAGTCAGCTCGTATTTGTTGCGCGAACCGGCCACTTGAGCCAATTTGATGGAACTGGTGCCAATGTCGATGGCAACCAACGGTGTATTTGCGGATAGGAACATTGCGCTTCCCTACGATTTGAGCGCCAACCAACGCGCCCGGTTAACATTATTTGGAACCCTCTACTACCTGGAAACTCTTACTTTATTGTTTTTTCCCTTTGCCTTGGCATTCTTGGTCGGAAGCTCGTCGTCTCCATGAAAAATCTTGCTCCGTTCCCCAAGTTTGTAGCCCAACGCAAGAATGATCTTGCGCTTGGTGTCTAATCGGCAATCGTTGCCCTTCTCGATGCGGTCAATGGTCTGAACCGTCACGTTGGCCTTACGCGCCAGCTCCGCCTTGCTCATCATCTTGGATTCCCTGATCTTCTTCACCATATTTGGGTTGACCACAGCGGTACCCCTCCTCGTATACTTTTCAGGCAAACCTGAATTCCTTGAAAAACGATCTCTGGACCCCTCGCATGCAATTAGCATGGATTGAAGGGGACTTGCTTAAAAGTTCTATTCAGTTGTGTAACTTAATGGATTGTGCGGTAGACTATATCAAATTTTAGGCTTTGTCAATTAAATTTTTGCAATTTTATTAAATAAATTTTCATTAGATAAAAGAGATCATTATTCTAGTAAATTTTAACAAACTATGCGACTGCAGGGGAATCGCCGCCCGTGCCGTCTCCCCCAGCGCTGGAGCGGGTTTCCCGCCCGCCGCCCGCGCCAAAAAAAATCCGAAGCCGCAAACCGCGCCCTCCTCTACTCGCTGGACCGCGCCGCGCTTGCCCGGCTACTCGCCGCAGGGGAAATAGTTGGGATTGAACAAATTTCTCTCAACTCGAACCCCAACTTATCGATCATTCTTGATTGCATTCAAGATGCAAGCTCACCGTAGTTCGCAACGTTGCCCAAATAAGTACGCTATTTGCCCCCGGGGGCTTCCCCGGCTCCCGTGCCCGGCAAATGCGGTTGCATTGACTAAAAACTTCCCGTAAATTGTCGCCATGAAACAAGTCTTCCTCGAAACCTTCGGCTGCCAGATGAATGTGGCCGACTCCGACCGCATGGAATCGCTCCTCTTCCAGTCCGGCTACCTGCGGACCGACCAGAAGGAAGAGGCCGATCTCATCGTGGTCAACACTTGCTCGGTGCGCGAAAAGGCGGAACAAAAGGTCTACTCGCTGTTCGGCCAACTGCTTCCCTTAAAGGAAAAGAACCCGGACCTGATCCTCGGGCTGGCCGGCTGTCTCGCTCAGCAGGAAGGCGACCGCCTGGCCCGGCGCATTCCGGATCTGGATTTCATCCTGGGACCGGATACTATAGAAAACATTTCCGACGCGGTCGCCCAGGCGGCGCGGCAAACCAAGCCGCTGGTGTGGACCCGGTTCGACTCTCACAAGGAATATTCCATTCCGGTTCTGGACGTGGAGGACCAACCCGCCAACCTCAGCGCATTCGTCAATATCATTAAAGGGTGCGACAAGTTTTGCTCCTTCTGCATCGTCCCCTATACCCGCGGACGGGAAAAATCCCGCGAAGCGGAGGAGATTTACGCGGAGGTCCGCTCCCTGGTCAAGCGCGGCGCGAAGGAAATCTTCCTGCTCGGGCAAAACGTCAACGCCTACGGCAAGCACGGATTGAACAAACCCATCGCATTCCACGAGTTGCTTTACGGCGTCGCGGAGATTCCCGGTGTGGAGCGCCTGCGATTCACCACCAGTTATCCTGGGGATTTTACGGAAGGGATGATCCGGGCTTACAAGGACCTGGATATATTAATGAACCATTTGCATTTGCCCGTGCAAAGCGGCAACGACCGGATACTGGAATTGATGCGGCGGGGCCATACGGCGGCGGAGTACCGGGATATGATCGCCCGCCTGCGGGACGCGGTTCCGGATATAGCGGTCTCCTCGGATATCATCGTCGGCTTTCCCACCGAGACGGAGGCGGAGTTCGAGGACACCTTGAAGCTGATGGAAGAGGTCGATTTCGATAATAATTATATGTTCTCTTACAGCCCGCGTCCGGGCGCGCCCGCGGCGGAATGGGAGGACACCGTTCCGGAGGCCGACAAAAAATTACGCCTGCAAAAGACCATGGACTTGCAAAATCGCCTCACGCTAAAAAATGCCCAGGCGTTTGTAGGACGCAAGGTGGAGATCCTGGTGGCGGAGCGGATGGAGCGCAATGGGTCGGATTTCAAAGGCCGGTCGCCGCAATACTGGACGACGCATATTACCGGCGGGAATGGCGAGTTGAATATCGGGGATACGGCGGTCGTTGAGATTAAGGAGACGAAGGGTCGCGTTTTGATCGGCCGGCGTACCGCCAGTGGTAACGGTTGACGATTGAGAAATTTTTTCTAAGCCCGAATCCCAACCTATCGATCATTCTTGATTGCATTCAAGATACAAGCTCACCCTAGTTCGAAGCGTTTCCCATACAGGTCGCACCTATTGCCTCCGGCGGCCCGCCGGGGCCTACTGCCCCTGCGGCGAGCAGTTAGAAGACGCCGAGTTGATAGTAAATATCTTCTTCGAGGCGGGCCAGGTTGGGTTGTACGATGTTCAACGCCAGGCGGATGTAGCGGATGGTTTTCAAATCCGGGGGGCGCGACCGGTCCTTGAACTTCGCCAGTATCTCCGCGC
>JAJDBD010000117.1 GCA_029261575.1 Nitrospinaceae bacterium
GTTTTTTCCGATAACGGTTCGGGAACCTCCTCGCCGTTGGCCTGCATGTCCTCGACAACCTCTTCCACCAGCTTCATCATATTCTTTAAAGCCCTTTCGGGAGTTTTTGCCAGGTAAGAAAGGCCGGGGAATTCAGCGCACAGAGCGACGTGTTCTCCGTCCTCTTCCGACCAGGTTACGCGGTAGGTATAGCGTTTAGGGTCAACCATTATCCTGTTCCTCCAACTTTCGAATCGCGGCCAAGACTTGTCTGACTTGGTAAACCTTGGCTTTTCCGTCTTTGCCTTTTTGGATATTCACGCGCGGGTCGCCCGGCCAGCGTGACGCTGGACCCAGCGGTTTAAAATGAAAGCAAATTGTCAGGCTGAGCCTGTCGAAGCCCGCATCGTTTTCCATGCTCGTCCTTCGACAGGCTCAGGATGACAAATGAATACTGGCCCCGGCGCCTCGCCGGTCACTTGTCCGTCATTTGGAAGACGCCGTCCCAGTCTTTGGGCAGTTGTTTGGACTTGTCATTGGACCGTCGGCCGGGTTGGCTGGTATCCCGGAAATCCTGGCACCGCTCGATGAAAACTTCCGAAGCGTCGTCGCCGGGCTTCAATTTCAATACGTTTTGAAAGCGCTCGCTCGCCGCCTCCCATTTCTGCTCGCGGTACAAACTCAATCCTTCTTCGAAAGATATCGTCGCCGCCGAGACGTCGGCGTCCAATTCTCCTTTTTTCGCCAGGACTTCATAGATAGCGACGGGTTGGGTTTTACCCATCACCCGGATGAGGTCCAACTCCCGGCACTCCAGCCGGTCGCCCACGACCTGGTAGGTGTATTGGCTGATCATGACGACGGTGCCGTAAATTTTGTTCACGCCTTCCAGGCGGGCGGCCAGGTTGACCGCGTCGCCCATGATGGTGTAGTCCATGCGGTGTTTGGACCCCATATTGCCGACGACCATTTCTCCGGTGTTGATTCCCATGCGCACATGGAGTTCGGATTTTCCCCGTTCTTTCCATTCCGCGCGCAGGCGCGTCAGGGTTTCCTGCATTTCGAGGGCCGCCAGGCAGGCTTGCAGGGCGTGGTCCGGTCGCTGTATAGGCGCGCCCCAAAACGCGATGATGGCGTCGCCTTCGTATTTGTCGATGGTGCCTTCGTGGCGCAGAATGATATCGGTCATGGCGGTGAGGTATTCGTTCAGCAGTTCGACGAGTTCATGAGGGGTGAGCTTTTCCGAGATGGTGGAAAATCCGGCGATGTCGGAAAAGAACGCGGTCATTTGTTTTTGCTCGCCTCCCAGTTCCAGAAGGCCGGCGTTTTCTTCCAGTCGCTTGATCACCGCCGGCGAAAGGTACTGACCGAACGCGCCGCGGATGAATTGTTTTTGCTTGCGCTCGCTGGCGTACTGGCTGAGGAGGGTTGCAAGCAACAATCCTCCCTGTTCCATCAGCGGGAAAATGGCGTCGACCCATATCTTCTGCGCTTCAAACAAATACTGAACCAGGAAAAAATACGCCGCCTGAAAAACCAGGACCAATCCGACCATGGCCCAGGCGTTCATTTTGGGCAACAGCCAGGCGAGGAACAGGCCCATGCCCGCCAGCAGGCCGAAATTGATCATGTTGGTCCAACCGCTTCGGGAAATAAAATTGGCGTCCAGAATGTTCTGGATCATCGTGGCGTGTTTTTCCACGCCGGGCATGGCGGGGGAAAACGGAGTCGCGTAGTTGTCGTGCAGGCCCGTGGCGTTGGCCCCGATTAAAACCACTTTTCCTTCCAAGGCGCCCTTCGGCGCTTTCCCCTGGACCACGTCGACGAAGGAATAATAAGGAAAAGGATTGGGACCCAGGTAATTGATCAGGCCCCGGCCTTTGCCGTCCATAGGCACATGAGTATTGTCCAGATGAATTCCGTCGCCTAAGACGACGCCGATCGATTCCACCCCGAGCGCAAAGGTCGCCATCAGCAGGGAAAAGGAAGGATAAACCTCGTTTTCATATTCTATCAGCAGATTTTCCCAACGCAGGTTGCCGTCCCGGTCGGGAAAGGTGTTGACGTGGGCGACGGAAAGGGCGGCTGTGGCGAGAGGCTCGATGGGAAGCGTCATCTCCCGCGCCTTGAGGAAAGGAAAGTATTCCGCGTCCTCCGGATTCGTGATCAAGTCTTTAAAGGAGGGCAATTGCAGATCGGCCAGAAGGCGTCCATTCTGTGTGTGTTTTTCCGCCGATCCATTTCCGCCGAGGCCGAAAAAGTAGGGCAGCACCACGTTGCCAGACTCCTTGATTGCGGCGGCGAATATCTGGTCGTTGCCCAGTCCCTCCTGCAAATCTATCAGGTTCTGGGAGAAAACCTTCGCGTTCATGTTCAGGGCGTCGATTCCCAGTTCCCTGTATTCCTTCAACAGGTCGGCGAACACCTGTTGGCCAAGCTTGCGCTCCCCCTCCGCAAACAGGATATCGAACCCGACCAACGCGGCGCCTTTCCTTCCCAACGCCTGAACCACGTCCGCCATGTAAGACCGGGGCCAGGGCCAGGCGCCCAGAGCCTCCAGACTTTTTTCGTCGATCGCCACCATCGCCACCTTGGGATCGAACTCGACCGTGCCGCGAATTTGAAACCGCATGTCCAGTACCTTCCATTCAAAAGGTTCCAGAAACGGAAACAGGAAATGCAGGCCGAACAGGGCCAAAAACAAAACCAGCACCAGCAAGTTGGTCAGAAAGGGGGATTTGAAAATTTGGCGCATAGACGTTTCGGCGCTAAAGGTCAAAAGTTATGGATTCGAAAATACGGTCCCGGCCTGGTCTGGGGACAGGCTAAATTATCATATTCTTCTCTTTAGGATTAGGAGAAATATTGCGGATTGAAAAATACTCAAATTATGTTACTTTAGGCTAACAGTATACTTCGCAAACTTGCCGTAATCAGATCGTTCGCGCTATTCGCAAGACATTGAGAAATATATAACTATTGGTTTTTATCCAGGGTTTCTTTGATTTAGACGATCCAGGCGACCGCATCCCCGTTCTTTTGATGAATTTACTCCACACGCAACCGGTTATTCGAATTCAAATTTTTCTGGCGCTTGCCGCAATGCTATTGCTGGTTTCCGGCGGCGCGCCGGGCGTGGCAGAGTCCGCCCCTAAGGAGCCGGACAATCGGATTGCGAACATCACGGAATTGACGGGCGAAGTCATGGTGCGGCAACAAATGAAATGGAAGCCCGTCAGCAAAGCTCCCGTGCCGCTTTATAGCGGCGACAAGGTGGTGACGCAGAAGGGTCGGGCCTCGATAAAATTTCGCGACGGCAGCCATGTCGATATGGACCTCGATTCAAACGTCAAGATTGCCGAGAAAAAAAAGACGACGGGAATGATTTTCAAAAAGCAGGTTCGCGAGCGGACCGTCAAGGTGTCTTTGGGGAAAGTCTGGTTCAAAGTGAACAAAACCAAGGGAACGAAAAATACGATGAAGACGCCGACCATGGTGGCGGCGATCCGGGGTTCCCTGGAATTGGTTAATGTCGGACTGGGCGGTATAACCCAATCGAAGAAGATCGAAGGCGATATTGAAGAAACGGGAATATTTAAACCGTTTACCGGGGGATTCAAACTGCCCAATATGAGGACGCCTTCAAATAATCTGCCGCCCTCGAATCCACAGTTTTCAAATTCGCCCTTGCAACGGGGAGCGGTACAGGCCACACAGACTCAGTCTCTGGCCACGAAGTTCCCGTTTGCCGTGAATGCGGTACCGCGTACGGGCGCCCCGTTGTCTACGATTCAAAAGTTCGCAAATGGGCAAAGCGACGTCGTTAAAGGAGAACAATCGCAAAACTCGGCCAACGGCGCAGCGCTTAAGGAACAGCTTGCGGAAGGCAACCTGTTCAAGGAGCCCGAAACAATTGCCGCCGCCAACCAGGGGTTGAACAAAGTCGAGTCGACAAAATCGACCTTAAATAACCGCCTCAAGGAAACCGAAACCGCCGCGAAGAATGCCGCGGAGACGAAAGATCCGTTAGTTGCGCTAACCAACGCGCTGATCGGGGCAACCAACGCGAACGCCGCGCAAACCGGAAACCAGGCGATCAAGGTTCAATTGAATCTGGTGGAAGCCAAATCCTCCGGCGACGGTTCGGCTGTCAAGGTAGCGGAGAAGATGGTCAAGGTGGCGGAAGAAAACAATCAGGCCGCGCAAAATACCGCTAAGAATGTTGGTAAACTGGGAAAGCTGGCGGGCAATGCGACCTCCGACGCGGGAAGAAAGGCCCTGTTGAACGCGGCGAAGGCGGGTAATAATACCGCCAAGGCGGCGAACAGCGCTACCCAATCCGCGGGCAAGGTCGCCAACTCGGCCAATGAAGACGCAGGCGCTGCGGGAAAAGCCGCGACCAACGTTGAAGGCGCCGCCAAACTGGTCAAAGAATCGGCCAGCCTGAGTAATAACGCCGCGAAAGCCGCGGGCACGGCGGCGACTTCTAATAATCCGAAGGTCCAGGCGGCGGGAGTCCAGGCGACGAAGGCTTCGGCAAATTCAACCGCCGCCACAGGCAACGCGGTCAAGAGTCAGGGAAAAGCGGCCGAGTTGACCACAAAGGGCGCGAGCGCGAAAGCTATTGAGAAAGCCAACGCGGAAGCTACGAAGGCGACGACCAAGGCGGGAGAGTCGTCCAAACAAACGGAGTCGGCATTGAAAGGCGTCAAGGCTGGGAACGTCGACGCGGCGACCAAGGCCAACACGAATTCTCAAACGACCCTCAAGGAAACCGAGAAGGCCGTTGGAAAGCCCGGCGGCAAACCCGGCGAGCAACCCGGAAAACCCGGTCAACCGGGCGGTAAACCCGGCGAAGAAGGGAAGCCTCCGCCCAAAGCAGAAGGAACTCCGCCGCCCAAACCGGGAGCCGCTAACGCTCCGGGGACGCCTAACGAAATCGTGGGCAACATTCTGGCGGCTCCCGGCGTCGAAGAAGCCCTGGCGAAAGGCGAAACGGAGATTCAGAAAACGCTGTCCAGCGACTCCCAGTAAGTTGGACGGGGGACGCCCTCAACTAAAACGGATTTTCGAGGGCGAAACTTTTTCTTCCAATTGCACTCTGATCTGACGGGTGATGGTGGAACCCAGGACGCCGCTGATGAGTCCTCCTGAAAAAAGCAGAACGAGGAGGGTGATGATAAGAAAATGGGCGCGGTCCTTGAGTTCTTTTTCGTCGGCGACCAGCAAACTGTTTTGGCTGGCGACCATTTCATGAAGCGAGTTTTTAATGCTCAGGGCCGTGGGCGCCGCCTTGGTTCCCAACCACAGGTTGGCCATGTTCCATTTTTCCCCGGACCGTATTTGAATCATTTTCGCAGGAAGAGGTTCAAACTTTAACCGGGCTTCGCTCAAATTGTGGAACGCCGTTTTTTGTTCTTCGGTTAACAAGTTGATATTCTGCTCCAGCGTTTTGAACCGTTTGGATTTTCTCTCCCAAAGCTTTTCGTAGCCTTTAATAAATTTTTCCTCTCCAGAGATCAAATAGCCCTCGATATTCGCCAGAACCATGCTCATGACGACCTCTATGTCGGCCATGACGC
>JAJDBD010000118.1 GCA_029261575.1 Nitrospinaceae bacterium
CTGCACGATGGCTGACGTCATTGCCGAAGCCAAAGCATAGATGAAAAATGAATGACCTATACTTTTTGCCTATTCTAAATGGACAAGATTAGCGCAAAAACATGATTGACAAAGTTTGCCAATTTTTGCCATACTGAAAAACAAAGGAGATGGCAATATGGCAACGATGAATGTTTCCCTTCCCGATCCTATGAAGGCGTGGGTTGAGGCCCAGGTCGAGGGTGGACAGTATGGCAACGCCAGCGATTACGTGCGCGACCTCATTCGCCGCGATCAACAGGCGCGCGGTCAGATCAAGGCCTTGCAGGAGGCTATTTCGCAAGGTCTTGAAAGCGGCATCAGCGACCGTACCATGAAGGATATTTTGAAGGAAGCCCGCTCGAAAGCCAAAGCGGCAAAGCATGCCCTATAAGCTCACGCCGGAAGCTGATAGTGATCTGATAGAAATTTATTTATACGGCTTCCAGAATTTTGGCGAAGCGCAGGCGGAAAAATATTTTTCTGACTTGGAAGATTGTTTTCAATTGGTCGGCGAGTCGCCGTTTATCTGCCGGGAACGCGCCGAATTTACCCCGCCCGTTCGCATCCACCCTCATGGCCGCCACCTCGTTGTCTATGTGATCCGAGACGACGAGATCCTGATTGTCCGGGTTCTCCACGTAAGCAGGGACGTCCAGCAACGTCTTTTCCCCCTTTGAAGCAAAGTTGCTAAAATTGAACCTCCGGTTCACAAATCAAAAAACTGGTCCAGTTTTTTGTCGCTACGCGGCAGTTTGCCTGTCGTTCCTTCCCAGATTTCTTTGGTTTCCATGCACAGGTAAACGTTCAGGTCCGGACTCTCCCGCTTGAGCCGGGCGCGTAGCGTCTCGTAAGCGTGGGTGCGGAGGGGGCGCAGGTAGCGAAACTTGCCGTCTTCGCAGGCGACGTGCTCCGACGCAAACAGCAGGTTCGATCGACTGCGCTGGTTGATGATCTTTTTCAAATTGGGCCGGTACCGGAAACTCCCCAGACTGATCCATTCAATCGCATCGGGCGGGACGTGGGCGAACAGGGACTGAATCGTTTTTTCGTAAGCCTCCTCCCAGCCGGGATAAATCACGATGGGATCGAAATGGAACCCGACGCGGAACCCGGCCTCCCGGCACCGCCGCGCCGCTTGCAATCGCTGGTCCAGACTCGCCGTCCCTTTTTCTTCCCGCTCGACGATTTCCTGCGGGTTGATCGACCAGGAGACGATGACTTTTTCGCTCCCGCCGCGCCGGATTAAATTCTCCACTTCGTCGGATTTGGTTTTGAGTTCCAGGACGGCGTTGTCGTGCGACTGGAAAAACGGAATCAGGTAATCCGAGTAAGGGACCGCCGCTTCCAGCGCCAGGCTGTCCGTCAACTCCCCCGTTCCCACACGGTAGGCGCGGTCGGGGTTGGCGCGGAACACGTCGTCGAGTTCACCGAGCAGGTCGTCGATATTGACGTAGGCCGTCATGACCGGATTGTTTTCTAAAAAGTCCTGCAGGAAACAATAAGTGCAATCGTAAATGCAATTTTTGATCAGGTTGACGACGTAATAATTGCAACACACCATTCCTTTGCTGATGCCGGGGCATTTTTTCAGGAAGGAGCCGGGGAAGCGCGACAGCACGAGATGTTTTTTGCCCGCGCCGAAGACGTCGGAGTGGGTTTGACGCAACTCCTCCGTCAAGCGCCCGACGTCGGCGTTTTCGTATACCGGCGCGTTGGGAAACCGGTCGACGGTTTTTTGCGTCAGCGCAAAACCTTCCGCGCCCTTTTCAATGTGTATAGCTTCGGGAATGAAGTTCATGGTTTTTTTTATACAGTCCAACGTCACACTGGTTGGCAGTTTAAGGAAAAATATCCAATCGTGAACTATTGCCCCCACGGCGAGTGGCCTCCAGGCGCTTGCCTGGCGGCGTCACACTGGCGGCTTGTCAAATCAGAAACCTTTTGCCATAATGCTTCCGTTAGATGCGTAGCGCTTTAAGTTTCCCGATCATTTTCCATAAAGCCCCTCTATTGTCCATCCTTTTTCCATCCAACCCGGCGCAGAATTCATGAGAGACGAGTTTGCCTTCAGGGACCAGAGATATAACCCGGCCCCGCGATCTCAATCCAAAAAATTATTATTGCCGGCGCTTTTGATCGCGTCGCTGAGTCTGAACGCCTACTTTTTATTTTCCGATAAAGTCGGGAGATGGACGACGACAGCGTCGGAGGCGCTCCAAACCATCGAACGCGCCCCCGCGGAAAAAAAAGCGGTTGTAAAACCTGTTGCCGTCAAAACAACGGAACAGCCCGTCCGGAAAGAGGCGGCGCAGGCGCAAGCGTTTGAAATCAAGCGAACGGCGTATATTTCCGGCGACCGTTCCGTCGATTCGGCGGCGCGGTTCCTGCGGTTCAAAATAAGAAGCTCCCTCAACTACAGCGTTTGCGCGTTGGACGTCGAAAAGGATTGTGCCCAGCTTTCGGCGCATATCGGCAGACTGCTGGCCTGGTTTCTGGATATCGACGCCCAGATGCGCAAGGGCGACTCCCTGGAAACCATCTATAAAAAAACCGACGACCCGTCGCCGTTTAAAATTTTAAGACTGAAGTACCGCAGTCAATACCTGAACAAAACGTTTGAGGCAAATTATTTTGAAAGCCCGGAAATGACCGGCTATTTTGACGAGAGCGGGAACGATACCGCCCTTCGGCTGAAGCCTCCCAAGGCGCCTATAAAAGATTATGTTGAAATCACCTCTCTGCCTGGGGATTACCGCAAGGGGCGACTGCGCGGGCATTCGGGCGCCGATTTCAAAGCCGACGTGGGCACGCCAGTGTATTCCAGTTTTGACGGACGGGTGACGCGCGTCAATTGGAATTTTTCGAGAAACGGCGACTGCATAGAGATCGAACATCCCCGGCTGGGAATCAAAACCCTGTACCTCCACCTCGACAAAGTGACGGTGAAAAAAGGGCAGACCGTGAGCGCAGGGAGGCGGATCGGGGAGTCCGGCAACACGGGCCGGAGTTTTGGCCCGCACCTGCATTATGAAATCCAGAACCTGAAGCGGCGGAAAAAGATAATCAATCCATTCAAATTTACCCACCACGAAACGTACACCCGAAAAATCCCCAAAAAACGTTTGAAGGAATTTGAAAACACGCTCCGGCTATACGAGGCGGTGACCCGGGCGGGATAGCCCCCGGCCAGCGTGCCGCTGGACCCGATAGCTGGCGATTGAACGATCGCTTACAAATCAGCAACGGCCTTATCGTTTTGTATTCAATTCCAACAGAATCAAACATCGGCGCCTCGCCGGCTAGTCCAGCATTTTTTCGGCTTTTTCTTCTTCCTCCATGAGCTTGGTCACGGAGATATGGTCGCTCAAAATATAATAAACTCCCAATATCAGCACCACGCCGAAATTGACCGCCCAGGCGATCATTCCGAAACTGGCGGCCATCAACTCGTCCTCTTTCATGATCTCGTGCAAGGCCACCACGATCCCCGCCTGAAACGATCCCAAAAACGCCGGGGTCGGCAAGACCGTGATCATGATGCAAACGATCAATACCAGGATCAGCAAGGATTCCAGCGACCGGTCGCCGACGTTGTAGGCCCAGTAAAATGGATAATAGCTGGCGACGATCAACACCCAGGTCGCGGCGGTCAGGAAAAATATTTTCGCCAGGGCGGCGGGATCCCGCGCCACCAGCAGTCCGTCGCTGAAGGTGTCGGTTAAATGCAAAATTTTCTCCCGCCACTTCTCTGGCAAGGGACGCAAAAACCAGCGCACGATTTTTAACAGCCTTTCCTTGTGCGTCACCAGCATGTAAATAAAAACCATCAGCGCGACGATCAGAATTGCGGACATGATTCCGAACCGGTTGGCGAGAGTTTCGATCGACAGGCCGGAAACTTCTCCGGCTTTCTGGAACACGTCGGAATAAGCCACCAGCACGTAGGCGAACAGGGCCAGCACCATGATGAGGTCGAACAGGCGCTCGACGACGATGGTGGCGAAAACCCCGGTGAAGGGGACGGCTTGCTTTTTGCCCATCAGATAGGCGCGCACCACTTCCCCGCCGCGCGCGGGCAAAACGTTGGCCAGAAAACCGATCATCAACGGCGAATAAATCTCCTTCACGGGAATGTCTTTCAGCGGACTCAGCAGAACCCGCCAGCGGTAGGCGCGGAGGACGTAGATGCCGCCGATCAGAACCAGCGCCGGGAGGAGGTAAACGTACTCGACCGTTTTGAACGAGGCGATCAACTGGTCCAGCGGCACGTTGCGAAGCGTGTACCAGAGCGCGAGGGCGGCCACGCCCAGTCCGATGATTAATTGTTTTGAATGTTTCAATGTGTCCCGTCAGTCCGTTAAAAGGGTTTTCGCCGCCACGACGTCCTTTTGGATCTGCGCGGCAAGGTCGCTGGGTGTGGGAAATTTTTTCTCGTCGCGCAGGCGCCGGACGAAAAACACTTCCACGTTCTTTTCGTAAAGCGAGTCGTTGAAGTCGAGCAGGTGCGCCTCCACCGTCAGGCGCTGGCGGTCGAAAGTGGGATTGGTCCCCACGTTGACCACGGCGCGGAAACGTTCGCCGTCGACGTCGGCGTAAGCCGCATACACGCCCGTGCCGGGCAGTTGACAGCCGGGCGCGTCGATGTTTGCCGTGGGGGCGCCCAGTTCTTTCCCGGCGCCGTACCCCTTCGCCACGGTTCCTGTCAGGGAATAATCGCGGCCTAGAAATTTTGCCGCCGCTTCCATATTCCCCTCGCCGATCAGGCGGCGGATCTGCGAACTGCCGGCCAACGTCCCGTCCACGTAAACCGGATCGACGACGTTGACGGAAATCCCATAATCATTGCCGAGTCGCTTGAGCGTCTCCACGTCCCCCGCCCGGCCTTTGCCAAACGCGTAATCGTAACCCGCCACAAGCTCGCGGGCGCCGAGTTTGTCTGCCAGAACGTTTTTGAAAAAATCCTCCGGCGATTGTTCCGCGAAATCCGGCGTGAACTTTTCGACTGCCAGAAGCTCAAGACCGAGCCGTTCCATCAGCGCGGCCTTTTTTTCAAACGGCGTCAAAAGGAGCGGGGCCTTCTCCGGAGCAATCACGGTCAGAGGATGCGGATCGAAAGTAAACGCCGCGGGCGTTCCGCCAAAAATTTTTGCGCGCTCCACCGCAACCCGGAAAATCTCTTGATGCGCCAGATGAACGCCGTCAAAATTTCCCAGAGCCACAACCGGCGCCAGCGGCTCCGACTTTAAATTTTCGACTCCTTGAACGATTTTCATGTAATTTTATTTAGCCGGGCAAGCGC
>JAJDBD010000119.1 GCA_029261575.1 Nitrospinaceae bacterium
CATTTTGCTATTTTGACGAACGGCGACCTGACCTATTGTTGCGTGGATTATAACGGCGAGACGGCGGCGGGCAACGTGTTTGAAAGTTCCATCGTGGAAATTTTGAACAGTCCGGCGGTGATCGCGGCGGTGGAAGGATTCCAAAAATTCAAGGTAGTGCATCCGCATTGCCAGAAGTGTCTGGGCGGCAGTAGTTGGATAAAATCGGTCGGCAACCAGATCGGCTCCATAGTGATATGGAAATTTTTAAAGGACTTTTTCTACAAGAAAAATTGAGGGAATCCCGCCGCAAGCAACAGAGTATCATGTCATTGCGAGGAGTCCTTCGTCAGGCTCAGGACAGGCTCTAGCGACGCGAGGTTTCTCCCCCTTGCAAAGGGGGCTGGGGGGATTCTTCCTTTCTGGAGTGCTTCGGCCAAATAGCCTCGCAATGACGAACGCCCCAAGGGACGGGGTATTCAAATAAATTAAAATATTCGGGATGTAGCGCAGCCTGGTAGCGCACTTCGTTCGGGACGAAGGGGCCGGAGGTTCAAATCCTCTCATCCCGACCAGTATTGAAAGGGGATAACGGGTGTCACGCCTGTTATCCCCTTTTTTTTATGAGAGCTTTGCTAAATAGGCCTTGAACAGAAAAAAGGTAAAATCATTATACACCCTCACCCAGCCCTCTCCCCTCAAAGGGAGAGGAATTATTTAAGGTTTTTGTTTCGAGACCGCGCCTCAAAAACCTAAAGCAAAGCCCCGCTTTATTCCTCTCCCCACCGGGGGAGAGGATGAAGGTGAGGGGGATTTAATAAGGCCGAAGGCGCTCCAATTTTGTTTAATGAGCAAGCCGAACCGTCAATTTATACTTATCAAAGCGCCCCTTTTATTATGCGCTTTTTCAAGATACGCCAATGTTTTAGGTTTTAAATTAATGACAGGATAGAATAAACCGTGGTCTATGACGACGGGACAAAAACAAAAGACTGGTGCGAAAATAATGGGAAGCGAGCTTGATAAAAAAAAACGTACCCTAAAACGACTCAATTGGATTGGAGGGGGTTTTAGTTTTTTGTGGGTAATTATTTCTGTTTGTATTTATTTGAATTTTGATTCTCCAAAAACTTTGGGTGAATTAGGCGATTATTTTGGCGGATTTTTTGGCCCTTTATTTTTGCTTTGGGTTGTGATTGGTTATTACCAGCAAGGAACCGAATTAAGATACACTGCGGAAATTTTGGAGGGTCAACAAAAAGCATCCGAAAGAGTGGCTGACGCGAACGAAGAAGACATTTTACTTAGAATGGCGGAATTTGAACCGCGCTTTAAAGTCGAGGCTAGGTTATGGATGGAAGGCAAAGTTGAATTTGAAATTGAAAATCTAGGAAATTACGCATCCGAAATTGAAGTAAAGGCTTACGCTAAAGACCTAAAAACCGAAATCACCCAAACTTATCTTGATTTTTCTCAAAAAACGAATATCTATATGTACTCTGATAAAATTAGTTCTTTTGGTGGTGAAGTAGACTTCCAAATTACTTGTGTGGACAGGATAAAGCGGAATCATATTTTTTCCGCGAAGCGTAACAATGAAGGCAAATTTGAAACAGTCAAAATACCTTCACCCTCAAATTAAAAACCCGCCTCCTCTACCCCAATGAATGATCGCGGTTTCTGGATTGAAACCCCCAAGGGTTTAGGGAGGATGTAAAACTGGAGTATTCAGCTTTTTTCCCGTCAGGTAAAATTGTAGGCGAAGCAACCGCTCGAACATCGCACCATGTAATGCGGGCAGCTCTTGCAGGGTTCTTTCGGCTGGGCTTGCTCAAACACGTGGCTGAGGAATCGGGTGTGCATCTTCTTGACCGCCAGGTCGTTGACCTGCTGGTAGTCCGCAACGTTCCCCATCTTGAAGTTATGGAACGGGAAGCAATTGAAGCAATCGCCCTTGGCGTCGATGTCCATCGGGCTGTCGTCCGCGCAACCGAAATAATAATCGCGGTCCTTCCATTCGGTTATATTGGGCACGGGCTGGCTCCCGTGATAGAAAAATCGCTCGACCAGCGGATATTCCTCTTCATTGATCTGATCCAGCAAACAGGGCGGAAACGAACAGTCGAACCGGAAACCCAATTGCGGAAATTCTTTTAAAATGTCAATCATCATCCGGCCCATTTTGGGATAATCCCTGATAGGCAGGGAAACGTTTTCCTGCTCGCCGACGATGGGAAAGGCGGGACTGACCCTCACCTTGTAATGCTGGCCGGCGGGCAATCCCATCTCCTGGTAAATATCGTCTATCTCCTGGCATTGCGTCCGCAAGTCCTGCTTCACCGAATACAGGTTCAGGCTGAACATCAGGCTGGCGCCGTTTTCTCCAATTATTTCCTCCGCGACGTCCTGGCAACGCTGGCGATTCTTTTCGCTGATGTTTTCCTTCGTCTGCCAGTTGAGCAATACCGTGAACTGGATGTTCCGGACAATACTTCCATTTGGACCGACCGTTCCGAGGATAAGATCGAGGACTTTGTCGGACATCAGCCCGTTGGTAAAAATCCCGAGGGTGGAAAACCGTTGCAGGTTTTCCAGAGTGGTGGTCAGGATATCGTTGAACCTGGGATGAAGCGTCGGCTCCCCTCCCATAAAGTTGATGAGCGACGCGTTCTTGACCCGCGGGAGAAGTTCCTTTTCATAAAAGTCGTAATCGATGGATTTGCCGGGGGTGTGCACGGTCTCTTCCATGTACTCGTCGGCAAAGCAGTAATTGCATTTTAAATTACAATAGCTATTTAAAATAATATTCATGCGCTTGATCCCCCGGATCGTTAAAAACCATCGGCTGAATGCGGCGATCGGCGTCCAGCAGACTCAATTGTCTTGTCAGGGCCGGTTGTCCAGAAGCCCTCAACCGGTTAACCCGTTAACTCGTTAACGGCGAAGTTGGATTTGATTTGAAGAAACCGGTCTGATATGTTCTTTGCATTATATAAGGGTTTTTCCGGCATTCCTTAAAAAATCCCATAAAAAGCGCTTTTTGCCATGAGCGGCGCTTATAAAATAAAAACCGGGCAAGCGCTTGCCAGCGTGGCGCTGGACCCAATCCGAAAAATTTATCCGAAAAGTTTTCCGAAAAAAATCATGCTAGCGTTCGCAAAAGATATCACCCAAGCCCAGACCGCCCTGCCCCAGGAATGTGAAGACGCCGAGTTAAAGCAGTACATGGACTACCAGGGCAAGCTGGATCACAAGCGTATCGCTTACTATTCGCTGGACCACGCTAAAAACAACCTGGCCCAAAAGATCAAAAAAGGCAGGAAATTTCCGGAGCAACTGGAAACCTTCCTTGAGGAAGCCTTTCCCATATCCAGTAAATTTGCCGACCCGAAAACCCTGCAGTCCATGATCCAGAAAATGGAAAGCGCGCACAGCTCGACCACCCACTGGTACAGGATGAATCCCTATTATTACGCCCTGTATTATGACTGCATGAAGGAATTCATAAAGGAATACAACCGGATGACGCAGGAGTCGCCTTCCCGCGCCGAGGTCTATTACATTTCCGAAGGCGAGGAAATCGACTTTGACGACTGGGTGTACCTTTACTTCGACAATCTGGATTTTCACATCGGCAGGCCGCTCGAGGCGAACCAGTATCCATTCGCCAAGCGAAACGTTGCCATTGAGGAAGAAATTTCCAGGCAAGAAAAAACCGGAAAATCTAAAGAAGAGATTTTGAGGGCAATCAGCGGAGAATTCGGAATCGACGAAATCTCCATCCATTTGTTGTCCGGCGAAAAAATCGGAGAAAAGGAGCTGGAGCTTTTTCACACCTCCGTGGACAATCCGATCTATGAATACCTGACCAAAAAGCAGGAAGGTAGCTGGGAATCGATGGACGGCGAATCGATCCTCGACCAGGCCATCGCCATCGGGTCCCGCCTGAAAGTCTGGAAATGGAAAAAGCGCAAGCGTAAAATCCGAACCTGACTCGGCTATTATCTCTCCAGGTTATTTGACGATAAGGGTCTGAACTCCCGGGGTCTCCTGGCTCATTTTATGAAATCCCGGACATGCTGATTTGACCTTTCGAGGGGCGGAGTTTCAAATCCTCTCATCCCGACCAGACGTCTAAAGGGGATAATGGGTTTCATGCCCGCTATCCCCTTTTTTAAATGGATCGCTATGGAAAATTTAATGAATCTTGAAATTTTGCGCCGGGACGACCTTCCTCTCGGCGGGTTTGCGGGACTGAAAGAGCATCGTCTTGTCATGGACCCGAAGGCTTTTGGACCCTATGTCAACCCTGGGACCTGGCCGGGGATTGGGAATTTTGTTTATCTTGCCGACGCGCGGTTCGATCCAAAGGGCGAAACCCGAATGCATGATCACCGGGAAATCGACGTTATCTCCGTTATGACGCTGGGCCGTATCGCCCATGAGGGATCGCTTGAGCATGGCCGGGAATTGCAGGCTTTCGACGTTCAGGTTCAGAGGGCCGGCGGCGAGGGATTCTCGCATAATGAAATCAACCCGGACGACGTCAAAAACCGAATGATTCAGTTATGGGTTCTACCGGACAACCCCGGGCAACCGGCGGGTTATAAAATTTACCACCCAAAACGGGGAGAGGTTCTAAAAGTTCATGGCGGTCCGTCAGGGCAAAATGAAACTTTTGACAACCATACTTCTATGGAAGTTGGGTTGTTGACTCCCGAACAGACGATTGAAATCCCGCAGGAGTTTATCGCTTACCTGATAACCGGCAAAGGAACGGCCAATGGAAATGAAGTCGGGGAAGGCGACCTGTTTCGCGGCAAGCGGCTTGATTTTGAAGCGCGGGAAGAATCTCAAATAATTATCGTGCACGTTTAAGACACAACGAATCATCCAAGTGGGAGATAAGCCGCCGCCAGAGCGGCTGCGACGCCCAGCCACAGGTTGCGCTGATGCCATTGCCAATATTTGAACCGGTCCCACTCCTCCTTCCCGCCCTCGAACAAAAACCAGTTTTCCAGCATCAGCCAAACCGGCGGCGCTAGGAACCAGGCGCCGAGGATGACCTCCCTCGGGCAACCGGTGAAATGCGACCGCGCCGTATACAATAGTCCGAGCGTCCAAACCGCCGGGGTCAATACCCTACGGATTTTTTGCCTGCTCCATTTGTTATTATTCATTGCTTGCTCTCACTCCCTATAACTTCCCCTCAGTTTGAATTGCCCCCCTTAAATAGTTCGGAGTCCGTTATATACTTTTAGACTAATTACGGACTTGAACACACACCTTCTTTCGAGATTTTTCTGCTTTGAAATTTTGACTTTTTCAAACAATGAAACAAATCCAATAATATTGACGTTGCCCCCTATTCTATTAATTACCATAAATTTGCAAAACCCTTTGTTTTATTGTAACGTATAGTCTTCCTCATAACTTACGGACCTCAATCATGAAGACTCGAGAAAAATTCTCCGCTTCCTTTGGAAGAAAGGATTTGAGGAAAGTTTGCCATGCTTTCCTCCTGCTCGGCGTCTTCAACCTGCTTTTTTTGCCCTGGGTGCATTTTCATCCGGAAAAAACCCATTCCCATCCGGATCAGATTGAAGCGCATCACCATCAGGGGCATTTGCATTCTCCGGAATTAGAAACCGTGGCGCATTTTTTCAATGCCCATCCGAAAGACCCGGCAACGGACGCCCCGTTGCATCATTCTCATTCTTTGCCGGAACACGATTCCGATAAAGCAGAGTATTCCATACTCACCCTAAATATATCCGGAAAAACGCCGACCCTGACCACTGTCGACAAGGGTTTTAGCGACTTCACTCCGGCCGTCAATCTAGTTGGAAACTCAATCCTTCTTCATTTGCCTTCGACCTGGCACATATCCGTTTTTGATTTAAGTCCTCCCATGCGAGGCCCCCCTACCTCGATCTGACTTTCCCTTAATTTTTTTCAAATTTAATTTGTAACCGTTTGGCCCAACGCAAGGTGTATGCCTTGTCTGTGGGTCGAACCTTGAAAGTCACAGGAACAATTCCATGAATTGGTTTCTCAAGGGAGCGGTCTCTTTGATGGTTGCCGCTGTCCTTTGCACACAGAATGTCTCCGCACAAAATATATTGGGGTCGGTGGACGCCGCAAGCCTGACCGGCGGGTTAACTTTGAATCAAGTGATCGCCGAAGTTTTGCTCAAGAACCCCGAGTTGCAAGCGTTCTCTCTGGAAGTGCGCGCGCGCGAGGCGCGGACCCTGCAAGCCGGTTTATGGCCCAACCCTCAATTGCAGGTCCAATCGGAAGACATTACCGGCACGGGGGATTTCAACAGTTTTCGAAAAACGCAGACCACCGTTCAACTGAACCAATGGATTCGGTTGGGCGGCAAAATCGCCAAGAAGGAACGGGTGGCGGCTTTGTCCAAGGATTTAGCGCAGTGGGATTACGAAGTTCAACGAATGAACGTATTGACCCGCGCCGGTCAGGCGTTCATCGAACTGTTGACCCGGCAGGAGCAATTGAAGCTGGCCGATGATTTGATTCATTTGGCGGAAACCAATTTTAAGACTGTCTCCGCCCGTGTAGAAAGCGGCAAGGTTTCCTCCATTCAAGCGGTGAAGGCCAAGGTGGCGCTATCTAAAACCCGGTTGGATCGTGAAAAGGTTCTCAGCCAATTGCAGTCTGCCCGGCGTCGGCTGGGATTGAATTGGGCAGAACCCAATCCCCGTTTTGACACAGTCATAGGAGATATTTATACGGTCGAGGCGTTGCCTTCTTATGATGTATTACTCGGCCAAGTGGAGGGGAACCCCAACTTAACGCGTTGGGCGGCGGAGATGGAGCGTCGGCAAGCCAAGGTTGAATTCGAAAAGTCCAAGGCGATCCCCGATATCCAACTGCAAGGCGCTTTTCGCCGGATTGAAAGCGATCAGGCAAATACGCTGGTTATGGGCATAACGGTCCCCCTCAATATTTTCGACCGCAACCAGGGCGGGATTTCTGAGGCGCGTCATCGGTTGGCAAAGGCGGAGGCGGAAAAATCCGCCATCCGGCTACAACTGCAAACGATGCTGGCCGAAATATATAACCAATTGACTCTTTCCCATCGTCAGGCCACGGCGCTCAAAAATGAAATCCTCCCCGGAGCCCAAACTGCATTCGGCGCAGTGCAGGAAGGATACCGCTTTGGTAAATTCGGACTCATGGACGTTCTGGACAGTCAGCGGACTTTTTTTGAATCCCAGTCACGATACTTAGAAGCGCTGGGTAATTACCATAAAGCGGTTTTGGCGATTGAACGAATTATTGGCGAGCCTCTCGCGTCCTTCAATTTGATTTCAATAAAGCCCGATGGAGAACGGGAAAAATGAAAAAACAATTTATATTCCCAATCATTGTGATCCTTGCGATTGGAGCGTTTGTCGGCGGGCTTATTCTAAACATGGACCCCGCTTCCTTGGGCAACAATCCGCACGAACCTGGCTTGGAACCTGGACAGGCTAATTCCATTCCAAGGGGGCCGCATGGCGGCTGGTTGTTTTCTAAAAATAATTTACAGGTCGAGGTCAAAATTTTTGAAACGGGCGTCCCTCCTCAATTCAGGGTTTATGTAACCGACGTATCGGGCAAAACGACGCCTCTCCGTGAAGTGGATTTGACCATCAATTTGAACCGATTGGATCGGGTTGATGAAATTCATTTTAAACCGGTGGGCGAATACCTTCTGGGAGATATGACCGTTGTGGAGCCGCATTCATTTGACGTAAAAATCCATGCTCAATGGCAAAAGCAAACTTATGAATGGGAGTTCTCCCAAATTGAGGCCAGGGCGGAACTGCCTGAGGAAGCGATTAAAAATGCAGACGTCTCCATCAAAACGGCAGGGCCGGCAAAAATGAAAACTCTGCTCAAATTATCCGGGGAAATTGGTCTCAACGAGGAGAAGCTGGTGCACATCGTTCCACGGCTGGATGGCGTCGTGAAAAAAGTTTTTAAAGATTTGGGAGACCGGGTAGTTCCGGGAGACGCTTTGGCCATTATTGAAAGCCGGGAGTTGGCCGACGCAAAAATCAATTTCCTTGCCGCTACCAAACAGGCCGATTTAGCAAAAGCCGATATTGAACGGGAAAACCAATTGCTTGCAAATACCTCGCGCATGCTGGACCTCTTGCAAAAAAATCTGGATTTGGAGGAAGTCTATCGCGGACTGAAAGACCTTCAAATTGGGAAAAGCCGTGAACTGCTCATCCCCGCTTATGCGAAATTGAGTTTGGCAAAGTCTGTTTATCTGCGTGAGAAAAAATTGCTTAAAAAAGGAATTTCTTCAGAATCTGAATATTTACTGGCCGAGGAGAACTACAAGAGCGGGGAAGCCAAATACATCGCTTTGCGCGAAAAAATTGCCTACGACGGTCAATGGGCGGTCCGCCAGAAAAATCGAACCCATGAGATGGAAAAACTCAACCTCCAAACAGCAAGGCAAAAACTTTTTGCATTGGGTTTAACCGATCAAGACGTCGACGCGTTGTCCAACCAAAATGAACATGCTTTCACCAAGTATGAGTTGAGGTCGCCTTTGGGAGGAGTGATCATCCAAAAGCACTTGTCCATTGGAGAAGCGGTTAAAAATGACGACGCTATTTTTCTTCTCGCCGATTTATCAGAGGTATGGGGGAACATCGCTATTCCCGCCAAGGATCTTAAGTCCGTAAAGTTGGGACAAACCGTCACAGTCAAGGATGAAAATCTTGGAATAGAAGCCCAGGGAAAGTTGACGTATCTCGATTCTATAATAGACAAAAAAAACAGGACGGTCACGGGCCGGGTGGTGATTTCAAACCCAGAACTTAAATGGCGACCGGGAGCTTTTGTCGCGTTGGAGCTGGTCCTTGAAGAACGTACCGTTCCTATTGCCGTGCCAACCAAAGCCATCCAGACGATTAGAGATTGGTCGGTCGTGTTTGTGAAATACGGAAATTTCTTTGAAGCCCGACCTCTGGAATTGGGAGAAAACGACGGTGATTGGGTAGAGGTTTTACAAGGTTTGTCCGCGGGGGAACGCTACGCGGCTCAAAACAGTTTTGTGGTAAAAGCGGAAATCGAAAAATCATCCGCCGTTCACGACCATTAACCAGGGTCCAAGCTCATAGCTCGGACCCTAAAGGACTTTTTCATGCTTGAAGGAATTTTAAGATTCTCCATTAAGCAACGGGTGTTTGTGATTTTTGGAGTCCTCGCAATGGCCGCTCTGGGGGCGTACAATTTTCGAATCCTGCCCATTGACGCCGTGCCTGATATCACCAATGTTCAGGTGCAGATCAATACCGAGGCGCCCGGCTTCACCCCGCTTGAGGCGGAGAAACGTATAACCTTCCCCATCGAAACCGTCATTGCAGGAATCCCAAAGTTATCTTATACCCGTTCAATTTCCCGGTACGGACTGTCTCAAGTCACCGTGGTTTTTAAAGACGGCACCGATATTTACTTTGCACGGCAATTGATCAATGCCCGTCTTCAAGAAGTGAAGAGAAATCTGCCTGCCGACGTGGAACCCATCATGGGACCCATCACTACGGGTTTGGGCGAGATTTTTTTGTGGACGGTTGACCAGGTAGAGGGCTTCAAGAAACCGGACGGAAGCTCCTATTCGTCCACCGAATTAAGAACCCTTCAGGATTGGATCATCCGTCCCCAGTTGCGCAATATTCCAGGCGTTGCGGACGTCAACAGTATTGGCGGTTTTGTAAAACAATATCATGTCGCTCCGAACCCGGAAAAACTGATGGCTTATGGAATCACTTTCCGAGGCGTCATGGAAGCTCTTATAAAAAACAACGCCAACATGGGCGCGGGCTACATTGAACACAGCGGGGAACAATACCTTATCAGAACTCCCGGCCAGGTTTCAGGGCTTGAAGATATCGGGAGAATAATTGTTGGCTCCCATAAGGGAGCGCCAATTTATATCAGGGACGTTGCCAAGGTTGCTATAGGAAAAGAGCTGAGAACGGGCGCCGCCACGCAAAACGGAAACGAAGTCGTTCTGGGCACTGTATTCATGCTGAAGGGAGAAAACAGCCGCACGGTTTCGTTAAGAGTTGCTGAAAAATTGAAAGAGATCAACAGCGCCCTGCCAGAGGGAGTGGCAACTAAAACGGTCTATGACCGCACGGACCTGGTCAACGCCACGCTCAAAACGGTAAGAAACAACCTCATCGAAGGGGCTTTGTTGGTCGTTGCCGTTCTATTTCTGCTCCTGGGAAATATCCGCGCCGCTATCATCACCGCCCTGGTCATTCCCCTTTCCATGCTGTTCGCAGTCACCGGCATGGTCGGCAACCGAATCAGCGGCAACCTTCTCAGTTTGGGCGCAATCGATTTCGGGATCATTATCGATGGCGCAGTCATTATTGTGGAAAATTGCAGCCGCCGATTAGCGGAAGAGCAAAAAAGGTTAGGACGCACCCTGAATCGCGACGAACGTTTCGGAATCGTTGCCTACGCCACCAAAGAGGTCTCCCGACCCAGCATCTTTGGAGGGTTTATCATCATGATTGTTTATCTGCCCATCCTGACCCTGACCGGCGTCGAAGGAAAGATGTTCCAGCCGATGGCTTTCACCGTCCTGGCGGCGCTGACCGGCGCCATGATTTTATCCGTCACCTTTATTCCCGCCGCAGTCGCTCAATTTTCATCAGGGCATGTTCCGGAAAAAGAAAACCCTTTGTTGAAATGGGTTCGCAATATTTATGAACCCTTGTTGAATTTTTCTCTGAATAATCGGCCCACGGTCATTACTTTTGCCGGAGTTCTTGTTGTCCTGAGTCTTCTTTTGTCCACGCGCATGGGAAGTGAGTTTCTACCGACTCTGGATGAAGGGGATCTCGCCATCCATGCCTTACGGGTTCCGGGCACCAGTCTTTCACAGGCATTGGCTATGCAGGACACGCTTGAGAAAAAGATCAAGGAGCTCCCTGAAGTGAATTACGTTTTTGCCAAAATCGGCACGGCCGATATCGCTACGGACCCCATGCCCCCCAGTGTGGCGGACGTGTTTGCGATCATTAAACCCCGGTCCGAGTGGCCCGATCCCGACCGGCCAAAATCCGACTTTATCAGGGCGCTGGAGCAAAAACTTGCGCAAGTCCCCGGCAACAAATACGAAATCATCCAACCGATTGAAATGCGCTTTAACGAATTGATTGCCGGAGTTCGCAGCGACGTAGCGGTGAAGGTATTTGGCGACGATTTAGAAATCCTTGTCGCCAAAGCCAAGGAAGTTGAGAAGGTTCTTTCAGTCATTCCGGGCGCCACCGACGTCGGGGTGGAACAGGTGACCGGGCTTCCCGTACTGACTCTTGAGTTGGACCGGGAGCTAATGGCCCGTTTGGGAATAAATGTTTCCGACGTCCAGGACGTGGTAGCGATTGCCATGGGCGGAAAAAGCGCGGGAATGGTTTTCGAGGGAGACCGGCGTTTTGAAATTGTGGTGAGATTGCCGGAGGATATTCGAACAAATATAGAACGCCTCAAAAGAATCCCCATTGCCCTTCCAAAAAATTTCTCCGATCAGTACGACGTTATCTCCTCAGTGAAAATACCCGGAAGCGGTCAAAACCTGAACTACATCCCGCTCTCCGCTCTGGCGGAATTTTCTGTTATCAAAGGTCCCAATCAAATCAGCCGGGAAAACGGCAAACGTCGGGTTGTCGTTACAGCTAATGTCAGGGATCGCGACCTGGGTTCCTTTGTGCAAGAGGGCCAGAAGGCCATCACAGAAAAGGTTTCCCTTAATCCCGGTTACTGGATCGCCTGGGGCGGGCAGTTTGAACATTTGATTTCCGCGGCCCGGCGATTGTGGATTGTCGTCCCTATCGCGCTTTTGCTAATATTCCTCATGTTGTTTGCCGCATTTGGGACTGTAAAAAATTCGCTACTCGTCTTCACGGGAATTCCGCTGGCCTTAACAGGAGGTTTTTTCTCCCTGTGGATTAGGGGAATTCCCTTGTCGATTTCCGCCGCAATCGGCTTCATTGCTCTTTCAGGCGTCGCCGTATTGAACGGGTTGGTAATGATTTCCTTCATAGAGGAATTACGGGGGGAAGGAGTCCCGTTAGACGACGCCGTTCGGCAAGGATCTCTCACTCGATTGAGGCCGGTGTTGATGACGGCCCTGGTGGCGTCCCTGGGGTTTATCCCCATGGCTTTGGCAACGGGAACCGGCGCGGAAGTGCAAAGACCTTTGGCCACGGTTGTGATAGGCGGGATTTTATCCTCCACCGCATTAACGCTATTGGTTCTTCCGGCTTTATATTATTCCGTTCAATCGGCAAAACCCGTTCCGGAAAACTCCCTGCCAGCGTGACGTTGGACCCCCAGCGTGACGCTGGACCCATTAGTTACGGATTTTTGCCTGCTCCAGTTGGAATTATTCAAATCCTACTAGCCGTAAAAAGATTGATGAGAAGCCGCATATTTTTACTTTTTTTCAATATTAGTTTTTTCAGGGATTTTTTTTACGGCCCGGTTTCTAAGGCTTAAAAAAGAAGTTAGTTGATCAGGAGAAAGCTTTAATTCATTTTTAAATTTTTCGAAAGAATCTATGATTAGTTTTGAAATTTCTTGTCTATATAGTACGTCCCATTCCTCAATCCTTAAAGATTCTTCTAGATTCTTAAGGGATTTTTCCCATAACTCATCAGTCATTTTGTAAAAGTGAGGCTTTTTTTCCGAGATAACCACCCTATGCTTTGCAACCGTTATACTTTCTTCAAATAAATTTTTAAGTTTGGTTTCAATTTCCACATTTGCCAGACCTTCCGCAACGAATTGGGCAACAAGGGTATTCATGCTAACCCCCTCATGCTTCGCAAAAGAAACAAGCCGAGCATGCAAGGATTTCGGAACTCTCTGCACAAATTGACCGCTGTACCGGGTTTTGGGTTCTGGAATGCGTTGGCCTCTCTCCTTCGCAGTTTCTAACCAGCACATGGCGGCATCCATCCCATTTTCGACGGCTTCATTTACAGTTTCGCCGTCCGACATGCAACCAGGAAGGTCGGGAAAGGTTATTAAATAGCCTCCGCCATCGTCTTCGCTCAAGGGCCTTACTTCAAAAGAATATTTTATTTCATCATTCTTCATGACTTTAACCTCTCAATGAAGGCTATGAGTTGCTTAACATAAATAGGCTTGATGGGCTTTTTCGCAGGGACGGTCAGATTGTCTGGATAATTTGGATGATAAAAAATCACGTGACTTCCAGTTCTGGAGTTTCTGACCTCAAATTCAAATTCGTGAGCGATGGTTTTTAAGTCGTCAATCTTCCAATCCCTTGGATTGTTTTTCATCCTTTCAAGTTTTTTGTCTTTTTTGGACATATAAAATAGTACTATATTTAGTACCATAAGCCAAATAAAAAAGGTTTACAGGCGCTCCTGTAAACCCTTGTTTTTTTTGGTGCGCATAGACGGAGAATGTTCGAACCGCCTTTTTGAATTCAAACTAGAAAGAAGCGTCGCCGAAGAGCATCTGCCCCTCCGGCGAGGAGTGGTGCCCCCGACTGGATTCGAACCAGCGACCTACGGATTAGGAATCCGGCGCTCTATCCTGCTGAGCTACGGGGGCGTTTTTAAAAATGTCGATTCTTAACAGTTTCGCTTCGTCTGCAATAACCATCTTGGGCCATTTCCCGGAACCGCTAACGGCATGGTAATCAATTTTAAACTTTGCCGTGTCTGGTGTAAACCAATCCGGACCTTTTAGTCCAGCAAAATCTCCCCTGTCTCTATTATGAAAAAAATAATCGACCACCTTTGAGCGGTTGGTAAAAACCAGCAGGGTTTCCGTTTCTTCCACCCCAAAGTCCATTTCCCACGGTTTCAAGAATTCCTGATTTAACTTTTTGTGAATATGGTCTTTGGGCGTATAGGGATCGAAAACATACAGCCGGTCCCATTCGAAATCGGTCAATTCGGCGACGACAATCAGCGCATTTTCGTCGCTGGAAACTTTTTCCGCTATCGCCTCGGAAACGGGATGGGATTGGGTCAAACCGCAGGCCGCCAGGACCAAGGCCAACGCCAAAACGCAGAGGATTTTAAATTTTCGAAAATTTATAGCTCTTGTCTCCGGAAAATAATTACGTCCCGATTGTACAATCATTTCAAAAAATCCCAATCTCTCTTTTTCGGCGGCGGCTCGTTCGGGCTTTGACTTGCCTGACCCGCCATATTAAAATAACTTCCTTAACCTATGCCTAAGGAGTTTTGCAATATGTTCAATATTCGCATCAGCCAGATTTTTGTCCACTCAGCCGACGAGGCGGTCGCCGCAAAAAAGGAACTCGACGCCGGTCAGGGGTTCGTGGGCCTGGTAGAAAAATACAGCGCCTGCCCTTCCAAAACATCCGGCGGCGATCTGGGATGGATGAACGAAGACCAGGCCCTCTCCTTCATGGGAGAAAAACTTACCGGGAACGACAAGGGGAAAATTCTGGGTCCCATTCATTCCCAATACGGTTATCACATTTTATCCATCACCGACGTGACGGAAGAAAAGGCGCCGGAGGTTTTTAGCGCCGATACTTCCATGATCGAACTGGGTGAAAAAATTCCAGGCGTCAACGACTTGCTGTTCCAGAAATTTCAAGTCGGCCTCCCGGTCATGGGCTATCAATCGGAAGATACCATCGGTTCGATTTGCAACAAGCAGGGCAAACAACTTAACGACGTCCTGGATTTTTTAAACCTGGAATTTTCCAAGAGCAATGTGCCCACCATTTCCCCGAAGGATCTCAAAAGTAAAATCGACTCGGCGCCGGACAGCCTGGCGATTCTGGATATCCGCGAAGACTGGGAACGCGACATCGCAAAAATCAGCGCCGCCCTTCTCATAACGCGGGAAAACTGCGATTCCATTTTGAACTCGCTGAAAAAGGATATGGAGTTGGTGGTGGTCGACTGGAAAAGCGACCGCAGTCCCAGTTTTCTTAAATGGCTGAGCCAGCGCGGGTTCACCGACGCCAAGGGTTTGGAGGGCGGGATCGACGCCTGGGCGGAAACGGTGGACGTCAGTCTGGCGCGGTACGACATCGACGAGGACGACGGCTACCGCTATGAAGATGTAATGGAGGAGCCTCCTGAATAACTCAATCCGCGACTTTTAGAAACGTCACCGTTGCCCACCCGTTCCGGCGGAAACTTTTATAACCTCTCAATAACCGGCCTGCCCACCTGCGGCTCGCTTTAAAACATGCCTGCCCTACTAGACGTCGACAATTTGCGCGTTCACTTCCAAACCGACGAAGGGGTGATTCAGGCCGTGCGCGACGTCTCCCTGCAAATACAGGAGGGAGAAACCCTGGCTCTGGTGGGCGAGTCGGGATGCGGCAAATCCGTCGCCGCCATGAGCGCCATGCGGTTGGTCCCTACCCCGCCCGGCGAATATGTATCCGGCAATATTCATTTCGACGGCAGGGACGTCTTTTCTCTCTCCAAAAGCGAGCTTCAGGATTTGCGCGGCAACGATATCGCCATGATTTTCCAGGAGCCGATGACGTCCCTCAATCCGCTTCTCACCGTCGGCGACCAAATCATGGAGGCCGTGTGTCTGCATCAAAACAAAAGCGCCCGCGACGCCCGGAAAATCACGCTTGACGTTCTGCGGCAAGTCGCCATTCCTTCGCCCGAGGAGCGGATCGACCAGTACCCGCACGAAATGTCCGGCGGCATGAAGCAACGAATCATGATCGCCATGGCCATCTCATGCAAGCCCAAGCTGTTGATTGCCGACGAGCCGACCACGGCTCTGGACGTCACCACCCAGGGCCAGATCCTGAATTTGTTGGACGAGTTGAGAAGGTCGACAGGAATGGCCATCTTGCTCATCACCCACAACCTGGGACTGGTCGCGGAATATGCCGACCGCGTCGCCGTCATGTATTCCGGGAAGATCGTGGAAGAAGCGCCGGTCGAAACGCTGTTTGAATTTCCGGCGCACCCCTACACCCGAGGGCTGTTGAACTCCATTCCGCAAAACAAGTCGGGAGGAACCTTGCAGTCCATTCCCGGCGAGCCGCCCAATCCGGCCAACCTTCCGCCGGGATGCGCGTTTTATCCCAGATGCCAGTGGTCCCGTCCCGGGTTTGAGGAAAAACTTCCGCCGCAATTTTCGGTTCCGGATTCGCATCCCGATCACAAAGTCGCCTGCTGGCTCTACGAAAACGGCGAGCGCCCGAATTTCGAATCATGACGCCCCTCCTCAAAGTTCAAAATATAAAAAAATATTTCCCCATGCACGGAGGATTGTTTTCCAAAGTCGTCAGCCAGGTCCGCGCCGTAGACGACGTGTCCTTCGATCTAAATCGGGGAGAAATTCTCGGGCTTGTGGGCGAGTCGGGATGCGGCAAAACAACGCTCGGAAGAATGACCCTGCGCCTGCTCGAACCCACCGGCGGACAGGTGTTTTTTAACGATGAAGATATACTCAAGCTGGACCACAAGGCGCTCACCCGTTTGCGTCCCAAGATGCAAATTATTTTTCAGGACCCTTACGGCTCCCTGAATCCGTGGTTTAACGTAGAACGGATCATTGGGGAGGGAATGCGCATCCATAAACTGGCCGACGCCAAGAACCTTGCGGAAAAAGTCGAGGAGATGATGGTCAAGGTCGGGCTTTTGCCCAAAAATAAAAAACGCTATCCGCACGAATTTTCCGGCGGCCAACGGCAAAGGATCGGGATCGCGCGGGCGCTGGCGCTCCACCCGGATTACCTGGTCTGCGACGAACCCGTTTCGGCGCTGGACGTATCGATTCAAGCGCAAATCGTCAACCTGTTGCAAAAACTTCAACAGGAGTCCGGCATGGCCATGCTGTTTATTTCCCACGACCTGGACGTGGTAAAACATCTGTCGCAAACCATCGCGGTGATGTATCTGGGAAAAATTGTGGAAACGGGACCCACGGAAGAATTGATACGCGAACCTGCGCATCCTTATACCCGCGCCCTGTTGGACGCCAAACCGTCGACGAATCCTAAAAACCGGGCGAAAAAAGCGCCTCTGCCAGGTGACGTCCCTTCCCCGATGAATCCCCCTTCCGGGTGTCATTTTCACCCGCGTTGCCCGGAAGCGCATGAGCGGTGCAAGACCGAGGAACCGGAAATCCAACTTATAAATAACAACCGAAGCGTCCGCTGTCACCTGTTCGATCCGGCGGGCAAATAAATCCCGTATAACCACATCCCTCCAAATGCTCGAATCCTTTCAGCAAACTTCCGAAACCGTCCTGCCCGCGTTTTTCATCATCGGGTTGGGTTATGCCTACAACACGATCCGTCGCGGCGAGGTCGACGCCCTGGCCGATATCGTCATGCGCATCATCGTACCCGCCTTCGTTTTCTCGCATCTTCTGCGCTCCGACGTTGAGTTAAAAGTATTCAATACCGTTTTCATTTCCGCCTGGGTGGTTATTTTAGGCGGCGGCATTTTGAGCTTTGCCGTATTGCGAAAAGTGGAAGGCCATAGCCGGGGAGTTTATTTGCCGGTGATGTTCATGAACAGCGTCAACCTCCCCTTCCCCATAATTTTGGCCGCCTATGGCGAGCAGGCCATCCCCTACGCTTTGATGTTCTACCTCGCCAGCATCATCGGAGTGTTCACCGTCGGCATGATTTTGGTGGCCGGGCCGGGATCCATCCATCGCGTATTTCGGGAACCCATACTTTACATTTTGGGCCTGGCCATCTACATGAAAATCCAGAATATCGACGTCTACCCGTGGCTGGAAACTCCGTTGTACATGTTGGAAACCTCGGCCATCCCCCTGGTGCTTTTGGTCCTCGGGATGCAACTGGCCCTGGTCCGGCCTACCCGGATAAAACTCACGCTGATCGCCGCCTCCTGCCGGTTCGGATTCGGAGCGCTCCTGGGACTCCTTTGCGTCTGGGTATTCGGCTTTGAAGGTTTGCCCAGAAAAGTAGTCATTCTGGAATCCATCATGCCCGGCGCGGTCATCAGCTATATCGTGAGCAAAAAGTTTGGCTCCGACGCGGAGTTGGTGGCCTCCATCGTATTCATAACAACCTTCGCCTCCATGTTCATAATCCCCCTGACGCTGATTTTGCTCGATTGACCAATAGGTCCCCCCGTCTAAAGAAAGCCCCCGCCTTCCCGTTAAGCCATTTGAGCCAAGTTTTGGAACCTTATGGAACATTGCGTTTGCACTACATTCATGGTAAATTTCATAGTTTCAATCAGTTAGCCATTTTCAGGGATAAAAAGTGGACTTTGGATCTTTTATTGGCGTCCTTTCGGGGATTTCGCTGATCATCACCGCCATCTTTCTGGGCGGTGAAGTGAACAATTTTGTCAACGTCCCCGGACTCATGATCGTCCTCGGGGGCACCGTTGCCGCCACGTTCCTCACCTTCCAGTTAAAAAATGTGGTCACCGCTTTCAAGGCGGCCTTCTTTGTATTCAACGAAGGCCACGAAGACCCCAACGAAATGGTGACCACCATGATCGAACTTTGTACCTTGAGCCGACGGCAAGGACTCCGAACCCTAAGCTCCCTGGATACGGAAATGGATTTCCTGAGAAAAGCCTGCAACCTGGTATCGGACGGAAGCAAGGAAGAACTCATCCGCGAAAGCCTGCAAATCGAAATCGATTCCATGAGGCAACGCCACTTCATCATTCAGGACGTGTTCAGAAAAATGGCGCTTTACTCCCCCTCCTTCGGGATGCTGGGGACCTTGATAGGACTCATCCAGATGCTGAACCAATTGTCCAACCCGGAAACCGTCGGACCGGCCATGGCCGTGGCGCTGTTGACCACTTTCTACGGCGCCCTGCTCTCGACCATGTTCTTCCTGCCCATCGCGGGGAAACTGCGGGCCAGGACCCTGCTGGAAACCATCAATCTGCAGATCATTTTCGAAGGGGCCATTTCCATTTTGGAAAACAACAACCCCATCATTGTTTATGAAAAACTTTCATCCTTCATACCCGCCAAACTCCGGCTCCCCATAGACCGCGGTCGGGGAAGGCGAAAAACTTAATTTTTCTTGCAAACGGAAGACGCGATGAGCGACCGGGAAAACGCAGAAATTTTTAAAGAGCAACTGCGTTCCAGAAACCTGGAACTGAAAAAAATGAGCGCCGAAAAAGGGCGCTTCGAAGGAAGAATTAAAAACATCCTGAAAATAAACAAAAAGGCCAACGACGAACTTCAGGACAAACTGGACACAGCGATAAAAACCTTAAGAGCGCATTCCTTAAAAGAGGAAGAAGAACGAAAGGCCGAAAAAAAACGCCCGCAAAAGGGAGAGCCGGAGGATTCCGACTCTTCGGCCACGAGGCCAAGATCCGGTCCCATCACCTTCGACCACCTCGACCCAAAACTAAAAGCCGATATCATAAAATTAAAAAACCACAACCGGGATCTGGAAGCGAAAATAAAAGACGCCGCCGGGGAGAAAAATCGCCTCGCCGAGGAAAGAAAACTTCTTTTCCAGGAAATAAAAAAGCTTAAAGACCAACCCGGAGTGGTCCAGGCGCTCAAGGCAAAATTCAAGCAGAAAGACGAGGAAGTCATTCGAACCATCAAAAGCTATCAGGAAATCCTCGAAGAAAAGGAAAACATCATCGCCTCGTTTGAAACCATTTTCAGCGACAACCTGATCGCCAAAGACGACGGCAAGGAACCCAACGAAATCCTCCAGAAAATCCGCGCGGAAATTCAAAGCCTGCGGGGCGATAAAAACCGCCTGCAAAACGACCTGAAAAACCAGCGGCAAGTGTACAACAGCCAGATTGCCGACGAAGTGGTCCGGCTGGAAAGCGAATTCAAAGCCAAAATGAAAAAGCTCCGCATCTTAAAAAACAATAATCGGATCCCCGACGACTTCCTGGAGTCCGAACCCGGCGCGCCCCTTTGGATGGTGACCTTTGCCGACATGACCACCCTGCTCCTGACATTTTTTATCCTGTACTACTCCATTTCCTCGATGAACGAAAAACGCTTTAAGGAAGCCATCCTCGGAGAAAAATCCGCCAGCATCGGCCTGCTCAAATTGCTGGACGCCGCTGAAATCAAACAGACCATCGCGCAAATGTCCGGACTGCGATCCGGAAATATCATGCAGGAACTCAACGAAGCCGTGCGCTCCTCCCCGGCGGCCCGAGACGTGGAACTGGCAACGCACAATTCGAAGATCATCATGCGCCTGCCCGTGGAGACCCTGTTCAAATCCGGCGAAGCCCAGTTGCAATTATCCGCCCGACCGGCTCTGGACCAGGTGATCGAGGCGATCAGAAGCCACCCGGATTACAAAGTCAACATCCAGGGTCATACGGACAACGAGCCGATCCTGAACGGAAAATTCCCCACCAACTGGGAGTTGTCCGCCTCGCGCGCCGCGGCCGTCCTGCGATATTTTGTGGAAAAAAACGTCAAACCGGAAAGATTGACCGCCACGGGATATGCTGATATCTTCCCATTGGTCTCCAACGAGACCGCCCGCGGCAGGTCCAGAAACAGGAGAGTCGAAATTGTTTTGGAAAAATAAAACTAAACCCAAGCTTTTTAAAATTCCCGACAACCGGCGCAACTCCTTTCGGGTGGTCCCCCATCCCGACCACCCCGCCGTGATCACCTTGCTGGGGAAGAATTTCCAGGCCACGGACATCAGTTCCGGCGGAATATCGTTCCGCAACCCGGCGGCGGAGCCGGACAGCCAGTTCAAGGTCGAAATCCAATTGCCCACCTGCCGGAGCAAATTATTTACGGAACTAAAAATCCTGAAGAAGAAGGAAGACGGACTCTGCCACTGCATCTTTGTCGACCCCGACCCGGACTTTGAAGACGAGATTCACTACTACGTCCTCGAACGCCAGAAGGAAGAAATTAGAGAAGAAAAAAAGATTGTGTAACAAAGCCCCCCGCAAAAGCCTCATTAGAAGGCAAAAAAAATACCGCCGATTAAACCGGCGGTACAAATTAATACCTAAGTGGAAAACTCCTCCAACCAACTTGAACTATGCCCAATTCAGCCTACCCACGCTCAACCGGGGCCCCTGTCAGGCGAATACCGTCACTGTACAATTAATGCAAATGCCACGGTTAATTCCTTCCAAAACCTTTTAAATGATCGTCAGGTGGCAGAAAAACTTTTTTGGAATCCTGAACATTCATTTTATAAATAACTTTTCTTTTATTTTTAGGCAAAGTTTCGTCACAAATTTTGTTAAAAACGCTTTCCATTTTCTTTATGAAAAACAATGCATCGTCATTATCCAGAACTAAGGTTTCGGTTAAGCTCAATATCAAGCTTATGTCTTGAAGTTTCGCTTGAGGAAAATTTTTAGAAAATATTTTCACAATTTCATTATATTTTTTATTCGTCTCACTAAATTGGTGTACGTGGTTATTAACCCCGTAACCGAACCGAATAAGATCAGGGTGTTTTCCCGCGATTCCAGCTAGTTTCTCTAGATCTGGAAGAATTAAGAAAATGGGCTCGGGATTCATTTTTGCTAAGCCAATCATATCCAGGTTAATAATTGTATTTGGGTCGAGCGGTTCTCCAGTTTCTATAAATTTTTTAATTTCAGGAATTGCTCCAATGCTACTTGCAGCTTTTTCCAGGGGTAACGCAATTTGTTTTTTAAAATTGATTAAGGTTTCTAAATTAGACGCAAGGCTTATCATACTGAAATTTATTAATTGAATTTTTCTTTCCAAAATTTTCTTTGCTTCATTATATCTTTGAAACCGAAAGGCTGCCCAAGCGCCCACAAACGCTGCAATCAGCGTTTGAATAAAACGAGAACCAAAAAATTCTTGAAAAACTCCCGACTCAACTAAGCCACAAAAAATTTCATTTACGGTTTCCAAAGCCATCAGGTTTCCTGTTTAAAATTGAGCAAACTTGCTTTATCTTAAGACCCTTTAGAACAAGACAGAAATTAAACTTTCAACATTAAGGCCTTGCACCGGCGATTATAGCAGATGGGGAAATGCGGTCCAACCGGAACGGTTTTCGATAATGAAATCCCGGCGCATCTGGTGTAACTTGGTTTCATAATCGCAGGGCGCCCTGCCCGGCCTGGCGCTATCCAGTTTCCTTCTGCCATACCCGCAATGAAACTACCCCAATGGTCCCCGCTTAGAATCGCCTGCCTGATTTTTTTCGCTGCGTTCTCCGCGTTCGTCCCCGTTTTGGGATTTGATTTCGTCAGTTACGACGACCCGATTTATGTAGACAACGTTTATGTTCGGCAGGGACTGACCGCGAAAGGGGTCGCCTGGGCCTTTACCGCCACCCATCAGAATTTTTCGCAGACGCTTCCCTGGCTGTCTCTCATGCTGGACTGGAATCTCTATGGCCGCAACCCGGCAGGATTCCATTTCACGTCCCTGTTCCTGCACAGCCTGAATTCCGCCCTGTTGTTCGCGGTGGCGCTGGCGTTTACGGGGCGGAGGGGTCCCAGCGCCCTGCTTGCGGCGCTGTTCGCGTTTCATCCTTTGCATGTAGAATCCGTCGCCTGGGTGTCCGACCGCAAGGACCTGTTGGCAACGTTCTTCGCCTTTTTGATGCTGGGAGCTTACCACCGTTATATAAAAACGGGACAGCGGCGGTGGATGGCAGGGACGACGTTGGCCCTGTTTTTATCTCTTCTCTCCAAGCCAGTGATGGTTATACTTCCCTTTCTATTGTTGCTCCTGGATTTCTGGCCGTTGAATCGTCTGGGCCGGGCTTTCCCTACGGCTGAAAATTCGCCCGCCCATATTTCGGGGCTGGCGCTGGAAAAAGCGCCGCTGTGGGTATTAACCGGCGTATTTTCCTGGGTGGCTTATGCTGGCCATGCCGACTATCTGGCCTCCCGGGAATCCTTTCCCCTGGCGGCGCGTCTGGCCAACGCCCTGGTCAATTATGCGATCTATGTTTATCAATTCGTGTGGCCGCACGGTCTTTCCGTCCATTATCCATTGACCCTGACGCTTCATCCCGTTGGGAACGTCGTCGGCGCCGGCGCTCTGTTGCTGGCGATCACCGTCGCGGGATTCGTTGTCAGGAAGAAAACGCCTTTCGTGTTGACCGGATGGCTCTGGTTTCTCGGAACGTTATTCCCGCTGATCGGCCTGATCAAGGCGGGAGATATAGACCGGGCGGACCGCTACATGTATTTCCCCCTGATCGGCCTGGCGCTGATAGTTGCATGGGGACTGCCTGAGCTGTTGAAAATCGTACGCGCTCCTTCCTGGACTCTGGCGGCGGTGACCGGCGTACTGGTGGCCGCTTGTATTGGCGGATCCCTAAAACAGCTTCCAGTGTGGGAGAACAGCGCTACTCTGTTTAAAAACGCCGTGAACGTCACGCCGCAAAATCCTCTGGCGCACAACGGACTCGGAGCGGCGCTGTACGAGGCCGGGGAAACGGAAAAAAGCCTGAGGCATTTCCAAAAAACGATTCAACTCGATTCCGGCTATTTTTATGCCTGGCACAACCTGGGGAATGCCTACACGGATCTCCAACGCTACCCGGAAGCAATCCGTTCGCTCCAATCGGCTCTGAAAATCAACCCTAATCATGTGGTCGTTCATTTCAAGTTAGGCAAGCTGTACGATCAAGTGGGAGAGGGGAAGAAAGCCATTGAGCACACGCGGCTGGCGGAGTTTTTTCTGATAAAAAATTATGGACCGGATTTTGTTAAAACGCGGGAGGCGCAAACTCGGCTCAAAAACTATTACGAAAAATATAAACTTAATCCCAAACAGTTCCCGACTATCGTAGAGTTGCGTTGATTGGCTTGTGCTGCTTTTTCAGTCCCGCCCAAATCTACTTCTCGTATTCCTCCTCGCCCAGGTCTTCTTCCTCGATCTCTTCTTCCAACTCCTCGACGTCTTCGAATTCTTCTTCCTCTTCCTCTTCCTCTTCTTCCTCCTCCTCGAATCCGAGTTCGGGGTATTCCAATTTTTCCATATACTCGGATTCCCGCAAGGAGTCCAGCCCCTCTTCGTCGTAATCGTTGCCGTCCATAAACAACTTGATCAAATTCGCCATGTGCTCCGACTCCGCTATCGCGGCCAGTCCATCGTTCCCTATCCCGCAATATTCCAGTTCAAGAATTTCCAGATTAGCGAAGGTTTTCGAAGCGGCGATGACCTTCACGCCCTCGTCGCCGATCTTGTTCCGGTCCAGGGAAAGCAGGGTCAACTCCTTCAGATATTCCGACTGGGCCAGCCACTCGACCCCCGCCGCCGTCAGGTTGTTCAGCCCCAGGTACAACTCCTTGATCCCTTGCAGAGCTTCGGTTTCGGCCAACACTTTTATTTCCAGGTCGCCCAGGTTGTTATCGCTAAGATCCAGCGTTTTAATGCCGTCTTCGGTCTCGACCACTTTATGGCGGATTTTGGCTTTAACGAGAAATATTGAAAGAGCCTGATAACCTTTTTCGGAAATTTTATTAGAGCTCAGGGAAATAAATTGCAGGTTTGGAAATTTATCGGATTGCACCAGGGCGTCCACGCCTTCGTCCGTGATTCCGTTGTTCTTCAGATCCATGATTTCGAGGTTTTGAAAGCTGTTGGAGGCGGCCAGGGCTTTTAAGCCTTCATCGCCAATCTTGTTATCGGAGAGCACGAGCCGTTGGATGTTGCAAAGGTGGGTTCCGTCGGCCAGACTCTTGGCGCCTTGGGGTCCGATCTCGTTCCAGGCGAGGCGCAGGACTTTTATGTTTCCCAGCGTGGCCGATTGCGCCAGCCATTTCATCCCTTCGTCGCCGAGTTTATTTTTGTACATCTTCAGGCTTTCCAGGTTTCCCAGCCACGGCGATTCGCCCAGCGCTTTTCCGGATTCGGGACCCAGCTTGTTGTTGCTCAGGGTCAGGCGGCGCAATTCTTTTACGGCTTTCGATTTGGCCAGAGATATTACGCCCGCGTCGCCCAGTTTGGTGAAATTGAAATCCAGGGCATGAAAGTCCCGGCTGAGCTTGAATCCGTTGCGGATGATTCCTTCGATGTTGTAAAACTTTTTAGAAAGCATTGGCGTCTCAAATTAAATTTTAAATGGGACTTCTAATAATTGGACATTTTCGTTTTCGGCGCCTCGCCGACCAGCGTGCCGCTGGACCCAGTAGGCTTAGCTTAACGGTGAGCGCTACAAGCTACATTGAGTTTGCAAACCAAATATTGCCACCGGGCGCTTGCCCGGCATAAGGGCCGCTCACGGCCATGATTGATTTTTAGAGGCTCCCACAAATTAATCCCACGGGCCTTGCGTTGCAAAGATTCAGGTCGGTGGAAACAGTCTATAAAAAAAATTGTTGAGGATGGGGAAATACTCCAGCGAGGCCATGATATCGTTGTGCCCCACGCCCGGCAAAATTTTCAGCGTTTTATCTTCGGACCCCGCCTCGCGATGGTTCAATTCAGCCTCCGCCGGGTAGATCAATGTGTCCTGTGCGCCGTGCATTATAAGCAAGGGACGGGACAGGCGGGAGATTTTTTTGCTGTTGTTGAAGGTCCGGTCCTCTTCGGGAGTGGTGGAGTCGATTTTCAATCCGCGGCGCTGGACCAGGGGGACGGGGTCGGCGTAACCGCTTTCGATCACGCAGGCGGAAATTTTAGAATTACCGGCGCACAATTCTATGGCCGAGGCGCTTCCCAGGGACCGGCCCATCACCACGGTATTTTCCAGCAATTTGCCCCGGCCTTTTAAATAATCATAAATTTTATGAGCGTCGCCCATAACGTCGCGCAGGGTGGGAACGCCCCCGCTTTTGCCATATCCCCGGTAATCCGCCACCGTTAACTCGCAGCCCAATTGGGAAAACATGGGGGCGAGATCGTCGTAATCGGAGACAATTTCTCCGTTGCCATGAAAATACAGGAGGCTGAATCGGGCGTTGGGATTGGGACTCCTTCTGGCATGCACGTCGATGGAATCTTCGACGGGAATATAAATTTCGTCTGTATCCGGCGGCGCGGAGAGGCGGTCGGGCCGCGGGTAGAACAAATTTTGATTGAATGCCGGCGAATCGAAAATGGAATTCATAGCTAGATTTTAAATTAGGGTTTTATATATAACCAATTGAAATTAAAAGAATATTTTTATATTAAAAATATAAACCGCTCTCTTCAAAAAGCGTTGAAATTTACCGGGAATAATGTAGAATTGCTTTTCCTTGGAAATTTCCGGAATCAATTTTTAAATTTTGGCTTCTAACCTTAAAATCAAAATTCACGCTTAATAAAAGTTTTTTTAATATATCACCTTTTTAAATTGGGAGTTAAGTCAATGTTATTAGATGCAGGTCCTATCGAAAAATTATATCAATCAATGGAAAAAACCCTCGACAACGCCAGAAAAAATCTGGGCCGGGGTTTAACGATAGTTGAAAAGATATTATACAGCCACATGGACGCCGTTGATTATTCCAAACTGGAACGCGGACCCAGCGACATTTTTTTGAATCCGGATCGCGTTGCCATGCAGGACGCGACGGCCCAAATGGCCATCCTGCAATTCATGTCCGCGAAAATGCCCGAAGTTGCCGCGCCCACAACCGTCCATTGCGATCATCTCATTCAGGCCCATACGGGATCGGCCAAGGACCTTGAAGACGCCATTAACACCAACAAAGAAGTTTACGATTTCCTGCGCTCCGCGGCGATGAAATACGGCATGGGTTTCTGGAAACCCGGTTCGGGGATCATCCATCAAGTGGTTTACGAAAATTACGCGGCCCCCGGAACCATGATGATCGGCACCGATTCGCACACTCCCAACGCGGGCGGCTTGGGCACCATAGCCATCGGCGTTGGCGGGGCGGACGCGGTAGACGTTATGACGGGTCAGGCTTTCATGACCAAAATGCCCAAACTTCTGGGAATCAAACTCACCGGTAAACTGAGCGGCTGGACGGCGTCCAAGGATATCATCCTCAAAGTCGCCATGATGCTGACCGCCAAGGGCGGCACCGGAAAGATCGTGGAATATTTTGGCGACGGCGCGGAATCCCTGAGCGCCACGGGTAAAGGCACGGTGACCAACATGGGCGCCGAACTGGGAGCCACCACCTCCATATTCGGTTACGATGAAAACATGGATCCCTACCTGCGGCAAACGGATCGCGGTCCCATCGCCGATCTCTGTAAAAAGTACGCCGAGCATTTGCGTTCCGATCCCGAGGTCGCCAACGATCCGGAAAAATATTACGACGAATATTATGAAATCGATTTGAACACGCTGGAGCCGCATATTGTCGGTCCCCACACTCCGGACCTGGGCCGCACGGTATCTGAAATGAGCGCGGACGCGGACAAGAACGGTTATCCGGAGAACCTCACCGCCGCTCTGATCGGTTCCTGCACCAACTCCAGCTACGAGGATTTGACCCGCGCCGCAAGCCTGGCCCGCCAGGCCAAAAGCGCCGGACTCAAAGTCAAATCGCAATTTTTGGTCACTCCCGGTTCCGAAAGGGTTTTTGAAACCATCAAGCGCGACGGCATCTTGCAGGATTTCGAAGACGTTGGCGCGGTGGTTTTGGCCAACGCCTGCGGCCCCTGTATCGGCCAATGGAAGCGCGACGACGTCAAGAAAGGCGACAAAAACAGCATCATCTCCTCGTACAACCGCAACTTTGCCAAACGCAACGACGGCAACCCTGAGACGCTGTCTTTCATCAGCAGTCCGGAGGTCGTCGTGGCCATGGCCTTTGGCGGATCGCTAAAATTCAATCCGCTCAAGGACGCTCTTAAGGACAGTTCCGGAAACGATTTTAAGTTTGCACCGCCCCAGGGAGAGGTATTTCCGAAAAACGGATTCACCTCTAAAGACAGCGGTTACGAAACGCCCACCATGTCAGGCGAAGTGGTGGTCGATCCCAAAAGCGAACGGCTTGCAATCCTGGATCCGTTTCCCAAACAGGACCCTGTCGCCGACTATAAGGACATGAGGATATTGTTCAAGGCAAATGGGAAATGCACCACCGATCATATTTCCCAGGCGGGTCCCTGGTTGAAGTTCCGCGGGCATCTGGACAACATCAGCAACAATATGTTCCTGGGAGCCAACAACACGTTTAATGAAAACGTCGGACAGGGCAACAATCTGGACACCGGCGCCAAAAACGAGGAGTTGAACAAAATCGCCCGGCACTATAAAGAAAAAAATATTGGCTGGGTGGCGATTGGCGACGAAAATATCGGCGAGGGTTCCAGCCGGGAACACGCCGCCATGGAACCTCGGCATATGGGAGGGAGGGCTATTGTTTCCAAATCCTACGCCCGAATCTTTGAGGCCAATTTGAAGAAGCAGGGTCTATTGCCCTTCACCTTTGCCAACAAGGATGATTATGAAAAGGTTCAGGAAAAGGACCTCGCGACGATCGAGAGTCTCGACAAACTGGCTCCAGGCAAACAGGTTACGATGAAATTAAAACACGAGGATGGAAGCGAAGAAAGTATCGCGTTAGACCATACTCTGAACGACGAACAAATCGAATGGTTCAAATCCGGCTCCGCGTTGAATTATGTGGGCGGGAAAAAATCCTGACGATTCTTCGTTTCTAACCGCGTAAATGAAAAACCCGGGTCCAAAAGGCCCGGGTTTTTTTATTGTTTAAATAACAACCGGCTTCATTTTGGTTTTCGGGTTCAATACCCCGCCTCTTAGGGCGTTCGTCATTGCGAGGCCATTTGGCCGAAGCAATCCAGGGCTGTAGGAAAATACTGGATTGCCGCGTCGCTAACGCTCCTCGCAATGACGTGATTCCCCGCTGCTTACGGCGGGGTTCTTCATTCCGGTTTGAGTATCCAGCCTTTTTTCTTTCCGTTCCGCCAGACAATCTTTATCCAGTCCCCTTTGCGTTGAACCAGGCAAACCCGGACGCCCCTGGAAAGCCGGTTACAAATCTCGCCTTCGGCTTTCAAGTGAACGTGATAACTTTTTTCCAACACGAGGCTTTTTTCAACCTCCATTTTCCTCCTACCGACTACCAACTACTAACTGCCAATCACTGAAATTTTTCAGGTTTAATGGTCAGGATTTTTTCCTTTTTAAACTCCCCTTCCCTGATCACCTTCAACCATTCGCCGGTCTCCAGCGACTCGCGCGTCCTTCTGCCATTCAATGCCGCGATCTCAAAATCCTTTTTCTCGTCGCCCAGTTCCTGCTTGGCGATACTGGTAAAGGTGTCCCCCGCTTTCACCTCGTAAATATCGATGTATTTTTTTTTATAAACCTTTCTATCTTTCTGGCTCTTCCTCCCGCGATAAGGCAGGCCCTGAATTTTAGCCAGGTATCGATTCCGCTCCAAACTGAGTTCATTGCCTCTAGCGAGCAACGAGTTGGCAAACAAATCCGCCTTCAAAACCCTTTCCTTGGTGTCAGGATGCGACGCCGAGAAGGCATGGTAACCCCGGCCAGTAAACACCTCGTTACGGCGCAGGCTCCGCAAAAAACCGACCATGCCTTTGGGGTCGTAACCGCTTTCAAAAGAGTTCATCAACCCTTGAGCGTCGGAATCCATTTCCGCCTCCCGGCCGTATCCCAGGTTGATCTGATTGAACATCTGGCTGGTAACGGTCAACGCCTTCCCCGCCTGATCGGGATTGGCCACCGCCGCGCCAACCGCCAGCACAGCCGCCCCAATGGAACGCACAATATTTTTGGCGCCATGCCGTTTAATGACATGTCCGATTTCGTGGCCCAGAATCCCCGCCAGCTCGGCCTCGCTGTTGACCAGGGCCAAAATGCCGCGGGTGACGTAGATGTAACCGCCGGGTAGTGCGAAGGCGTTAATATCCGGAGTATCCACGACTTTAAAAAAATATTTGGAAAACATCTGGTCGGAAAGATTGGAAACGAGTTTTTGACCAATCTCGTTGACATAAAGTTGCAGGCTTTTGTCCTGGTACAACCCATAAAGTTGGATCACCTGCTTGTCGGCGTCCTTTCCCAACTCGACGTCGTATTCCTTACTGATAAAGGGAACCGCATATCCCTTAACGGGAACGACACATTGTAGAAAAAAAATCAGAAATAGAACGAAGGGGAGACGAGCGGAAAAATTATGAGGAAATAAAAACATCGGGGCGCCTAAGACTCAGGCTTGCGCTTGCAGTCTTTTGATATTCTCGACCACCTTGGCCAACTCGATATGCTGGGGAAATTTGGTTTCGGCTTCGCGCAAAACCAACAGAGCGTTTTTTACGTCGCTGTTTTCCTCGTAGCATCTTGCCAGATCGAGATAAACGTACAACAATGGAAGAGAGGTTTTGTTTTCCAACAAATATCTATACTGCGCGACCGCGTCGCTGAATTTTTTTTGAGCGTGCAAGTTTTTGGCCAACCCCAGTTTAGCCAGATCGTGCGTCAAGGAATCGGGGGACTCGCTTTCCACGATCTCGGAATACGACGCAAAGGATTCTTCCAGGCGGCCGCTCTGATAATAACTGTCGGCTAGAATAAAACGCGCCCGTTGTTTTTGGGGACCCTCGTTCAGTTCCGCAATTTTCTTTTCAAGCTGGGGAACAACTTCACTCCACTTTTTATTTTTGGCGCTTTCCTTAATGGTTTGGATTTCAAACAACAGCGCTTCCCCTTCCATCGCTTTCGACTGAACGCTGAATTGATAGGCCCATGCTCCTAGAACCAAAACGGCCAAGGCGCCAATACCCACCAGGACCAGGCGCGAATAATCCTCGATAAAATGGAGAATTTTATCGCTGGTGGAAAGAAATTGATCGGGTTGCTTGAGTTGTTTACGGGAAAACCTTACGCGAGTCGCCATGGGGGAAATTTGCGCTCCAGATGGGATGTTCAATTAACTTGATGATTTAATTTAATCACAAAGGATTTTTTCATACAAGGTATTTATTCCCCAATATTATCCGGGAAAAGCGGTATTTACTCGCGCGGCTTTTGGTTATAATCACTAACAACAATCTTATTTCAAACCGGAACATTCCAGGTATGAGCGAAACTAAAATCGGAGTTATCGGCGCAGGCAGTTGGGGGACGGCCCTTTCACTGCTTTTGGCCCAAAAGGGATATGAAGTCGACCTTTGGGTTTATGAGGAAGAACTGTGCTCGATCATCCGGGAAACCCGGATCAACAAATTTTATTTACCGGACTTTTCGCTTCCCGATAACATTCGCCCCTTCCCTTCCCTGGAGCAGGTGGTTCCCGGAAAATCGATCGTGGTATTGGTTACTCCCACCCATGTACTCAGACAAACCGCTGGCAATTTCAGTCCGCTGTTGTCCAGCGATTGCCTGGTCGTCAACGCCAGCAAGGGAATAGAAAACGAAAGCCTGCGAACGATCAGTCAGATACTGGAGGAAATTTTGCCCGCGTCCTGTACCCAGGCCGCAGTTTCCGGGCCGACGTTTGCTCTGGAACTGGCTCGCGGCAATCCTTCCGCCATCGTCGCCGCCGCCCACAGTTTGGAAATTGCCGAGCGGGTGCAGGATATTTTTTCAACTCCCACGCTCAAGGTTTTCACCAGCACGGATTTATTGGGGGTCGAGCTGGGCGGCGCCCTGAAAAACGTCATCGCCATTGCCACGGGAATTTCCGACGGCCTGAATCTTGGACACAACGCCAGAGCCGCCCTCATCACGCGCGGACTGGTGGAGATGAAGCGCATCGGCTCGGCCATGGGGGCGCGCCCGGAAACTTTTTCCGGACTTTCCGGGATGGGAGATTTGACCCTCACTTGCACGGGAGACCTCAGCCGCAACCGCAGCGTGGGGATCAAACTGGGACAGGGAATGAAAATCGACGAAATCACGCGCGGCATGAAAATGGTGGCGGAAGGAATCAACACCGTTATTTCGGCTCACCAGCTTAAAAACAAATTCAATATCCAGGCGTCGATCATCGAGGAAACTTATAATATTTTGCATCGCGGCAAATCCCCTCAACAAGGCCTGCAAGACCTCCTCAAGGTGGAAACGACGACGGAGTTTTCCGGCGTCAAGGGAATGGAATGAATCGGGAAGCGTTGAAAAAAATTTTAACGGATATATCCAAAGGAACATTATCTCCGGAAAAGGGATTGGAGCGTTTAAAAACCTTGCCCTACGAAGACCTGGGGTTTGCGCGCCTGGACCACCATCGCGCCCTTAGAAGCGGCGCGCCGGAAGTGATTTATTGCGAAGACAAAACCAAAAAGCAAATCGACCAAATTCTAAAACGCCTGCTGAAAGCCGGAAACGATATTCTGGCCACCCGAATGAGTCCGGAAGTTTATAAAAGCATAAAATCCGGACTTCCCGCAAAAGCCGTCTACAACGAAGAAGGTAAAACTCTGTCGTTCCAAAAACGCAAAAAGAAAAAAGTTGGATTGGTTGCGATCGTCACGGCGGGAACGTCCGACATCCCCGTCGCCGAGGAAGCTACGGCGACCGCCGAACTTTTTGGCAGTCGGGTGGAAAAAATTTTCGACGTCGGAGTGGCGGGCATTCACAGGCTGTTCGATAAAATAGATCGCCTGCGCGAGGCGCGGGTTGTGGTCGTGATCGCCGGAATGGACGGGGCGCTGGCCAGCGTGGTGGGCGGACTGGTAAAAAATCCCGTCGTCGCCGTCCCCACCAGCGTCGGTTATGGGGCGTCTTTCGGAGGCGTCGCGGCGCTTCTCACCATGCTCAACAGTTGCGCTCCAGGCTTGGCCACGGTCAACATCGACAATGGATTCGGCGCCGGTTGCCTGGCCCACAAAATCAATTTGGCGGGCGAGCCTGAAGAGACTCAATGAGTTTTTGCATTCCTTCCTCGGGATCCACAATGGGCCGATAATTAAAATCCCTGCGCGCGGCGGAACTATCAAAATAATGCGAAGTGGCCAGGGTCGCGGCCAGAAACCGGGTCATCCGGGGTTCTTCTTTTTTTCCGAGAAGGGTATACAGCGCCTCCAGGGCGCCTCCCAGGCAATAAGCCGCGCGGTATGAAATGGATCGTTTTATGGGGGGAATATCCAAACGCGCCAACAAACCGGAAATCCATTGCCATAGATTCACGGCTTCTCCGTCGCTGATAAAATAACAATTTCCCGCCGCCGTCGAATTCGGCTCCAGAGCGTCGCAGGCCAGCAAATGGGCCTCGACGGCGTTATCAATATAAATGACGTCGACTAAATTTTTTCCATCCCCCACCCGGATCAGTTGACCCTTTTTTGCCCGGCTGATAATGCGCGGAATTAGATGCGCGTCGCCGGCTCCCCAGATCAAATGCGGACGGAGAGAAACCGTCGACAGTTTTCCGGTTCCATTCGCTTGCATGACCATGCGTTCGGCAATCGCCTTGGTGCGCGGATATTCGCAAAGGTATTTTTTCGGATAGGGCGCGGTTTCGTCCAAGTTCTCCATATTGGCGTTGTTGTAAACCACGCTCGGGGAACTTGTGTAGACCAGTTTTCCAACGCCGTGTTCCAGACAGGCGTCGATAACGTTTTGGGTCCCGTCGACATTAACGCTTTGGTACAACTCGCGCGGTCCCCAGATTCCCGGAATCGCCGCCGCGTGAAAAACCGCGTCCATTCCCTCAATGGCGCGAAAAACTTTTTCCCGGTCCCGTATATCCGCCTGGAAAATTTTAATAGCTGGATCAAGCGATGGGTATTGGTTCCTGCCCAGGACGGCGACGCTGTGGCCGCGTTTCAGCAGAGCCGACGCCAAATGGCTCCCTAAAAATCCCCCTCCCCCGGTCACCAAGGCGCGCATGCTTTCTCCTTTACAGGGCCAGGTTTGCCTGGGCGTCCATGTCCATAGGAAAGGGAAATGAAGCGGAGTTTTTATAGCGGAAATAAGCCGCGCAGGCGATCATGGCCGCGTTGTCGGTGCAAAATTCAAGACGCGGAAACCAGGCTTGAAAAGCGTTTGGTCGGGCGGCGGACTGAACGCGCTCCCGCAACCTGCTGTTAGCGGCCACCCCGCCGGAAACGACGACCCGTTGCAAATTTTCCCGCTCGCAAGCCCGCGTGAGTTTGACCACGAGGGCGTCGACGACTGCTTCCTGAAAACTCGCCGCCACGTCGGCGTCGGAAATATTTTCGATTTGGCCTCTGGCGCGTTTTTCCAGAAAGTTTTTAACGGAAGTCTTCAAACCGCTGAAGCTGAAATCGAGCGACCCGGATTCCAACAACGCCCTGGGGAACTTGAACGCTTTTGGGTTCCCCGCTTGCGCCAGGCGGTCGATGATTGGTCCGCCGGGATATCCCAGGCCCATCATTTTTGCGACCTTGTCGTAGCATTCTCCGGCGGCGTCGTCGCGGGTGCGTCCCAGAACGCGATATTGTCCAAAGCCGTCGACGCGATAAAGATCGGTGTGGCCGCCAGATACGATGAGTCCCAAAAAGGGAAACTCCACCTGCTCCTGAAGGAAGACGGCCAACAAATGACCTTCGAGATGGTTGACGCCCAACAGGGGTTTTCCAAGTCCAAAAGCCAACGCCTTGGCGGTGTTGATTCCCACGAGGAGAGAACAGACCAGACCCGGCCCCTGGGTGGCGGCGACAAGATCCAATTGGGAACCGGTAACATCGGCTTCTGCAAGAGCTTCCCGGATCACGCGGTGAATATTTTCCACATGAGACCGGCCGGCCAATTCGGGCACCACGCCTCCATATTGGGAGTGCAGGCGGGTTTGGTCGTACACCACGTTGGACAAAATTTCGCGCCCGTCCTTAACGACGGCCGCCGCCGTTTCGTCGCATGAAGTTTCAACTCCCAAAACCAACATAATTTTTACTCGTATGGATTTTAAAACGAACAAAGCCGCAAGTAAAACTCGCGGCCAGGCAAGCGCCTGGAGGCAGTAGGCGTCGGCGGGGCGCCGGGGCCAGTAGGCGCAACTTATACAGGGAACGTTACGAATTCAGGAGCAATTGTATATTTTATTTTGCCCCGGGGGGTTGTCCTACGGATGAAAAATAAATCCGGCGTCAAAAACTTATTGGGTCGAAATGGAACGGGACTTTGCGGCATTCAAAACCTGGCTCATGACGTCCCATCCGCTAAGAAGGGCCACGGCTTCTCTAAGTTGAAGGTCCTTTTCCAGGTCGTCGCTTTGCCCGGAGTCCTCCTCGTCCGCCACGTCCTCGGTCGTATCCAACGGGGTCGAATTAAACTCCTGGCTTTCTTTTCCCTTAAGGTGTTGTTTGAGGTCCTTTTCCCGAAGAAATTTTCGAAATCGACTTTTTTCTTCGCCGTCCTTTGTTTCCTTCTCCACCTCGACTTTTTTATCCGTCTTGACCGGAACCTCGACCAGGATATCCGGCGCAATGCCATTTTCCTGGATCACCCTCCCGCTGGGGGTGTAATAACGGGCGGTGGTCAGCCGTAAGGCGGACCCGTCGCTCAGCGGAATGATGGTTTGAACGGATCCTTTGCCAAAAGTCGGAGTGCCTAGAATGATGGCCCGTCCCAAATCCTGCAAGGCGCCGGCGACAATTTCCGAAGCGCTGGCGCTGCCGCCGTTAACAATTATGATCATGGGGTAATCCACCTTTTTAACTTTATCGTGGGTGGTGAATCGCATATTCTGATCCTCGCTCCGCCCCTTGGTATAGACGATAAGATTATCCTTATCGAGGAACCGGTCGGAGACCTCGACGGCCTGATTGAGTAATCCTCCCGGATTGTTGCGCAGATCAAGAATCAATTTGGATACGCCTTTTTCCCTGAAGCCGTTCAACGCCTTGTCCAGATCCGTACTGGTGGTTTTGGTAAAACTACGAACTTTTACGTAACCGATTTCTTTATTATAAATTTTATTTTTTACGCTTTGGACCTTAATGATATCCCTGACAATGGTAAACTCTCTCGGTTGAGTCTCCCCTTTACGGAAAACGGTGATATTCACCGGACTGCCTCTTTCGCCGCGCAGGCGTTCCACCGCGTCCGTGAGGGACATATCCAGGGTGGACTCGTCTTCGATGCGGATGATTTTATCGCCGGCAAGAATTCCCGCTTTAAACGCCGGAGTCTCGTCGATAGGAGACACCACGGTCAACACGCCGTCGCGCATGCTGATTTCAATTCCCAATCCGCCAAACTTGCCGGAGGTCTCCACCTTCATTTCTTTATAGGAAACGGGAGGCATATAAGCAGTGTGAGGATCCAGGGTCTTGAGCATTCCCTGAATGGCGCCCTCAAAAAGCTCGTCGTTGTCTATATCCTCAACGTAATTGGCTTGCAAGAGGGACAGGATTTCTGAAAAAACTTTTAGTTTTTCATACGGATTGACTTCTTCCGCCTGCTCCTCTCCGTCAACCCCTTTAGCCCAAACCAACGCCGGGAGGGAAAATAGAAAGCCTGTCAAAACCAATGAAAAGACCAAGCTCCAAAGCGATTTTTCAATTTTGGTTTTCATAATTTTTTTTGAATTATTCAAGATCACGTTCTCCGCTGGCTGTTTTAGAATTTAGAATTGTTTAACCCCGGGATTTAGCCGCGTTTCTTTTTTTCTTTCCAGTCGATTTGAACCAGGCGGTGGGTTCGATGGGTTTTCCCTTGTGCCGCATCTCAAAATACAAGGTCTCGCCCACTAATGAACCGGTGTCCCCGGAACGAGCGATGATTTGTCCCTTGCGCGCGGTACTTCCTACAGAAACCAGGGCTTCATCCAAATGCGCGTAGAGGGTGTGATATTCATCCCCATGCCCGAGAATCACCAGATTTCCATAACCGTCGAGCGTTCCATTAAAAAGAACTGTTCCAGAAAAGACAGCCCGGACCGGCGCGCCTTTTGGAACGCTGATATTGACTCCATTATAAACGATAAAGGAACCATATTGCTTGTCTCTTTTTCTCCCAAATCGATTCAAAAGTTTCCCCGGAGCGGGCGGCTCCAAAAAGCCCCGGGTCTCGTGAAACTTAAGTCCATCCCCTTTTTCCAGGCGCCGTTCCAATCCGGAAATGATTGAATTGAGTTTTTCCCGAGACAGGTCTATCTCTTTTCTGGCTTTTGCGGCGAGGGCTTTGTTGTTTCGCACTTTGGCGAGAAAGCGTTTTTTTTCGGTCCGGTCGCTCGAAATTTCGCGCCGTTTTTCCAGCGTACCGTTTTCTAACAAGGCCAGTCTGCGTCGGGTTTCCTTGAGTTTGACGTCTTGGGATTTCAAGCGCTCCAAATGGTCTCGATAATTTGAAAACAAATTGCCGTCAAAAACCGCGACCGTTTCCATATACTTGACCCGTCTCAAAAGATCGTTGATGGTTTCGGCAGAAAACATAACCTTCAAAGGAAACAGGGAGCCTTCCTTGTAAACGGTTCGCAGTCTTTTCCCCAGAACTATTTTTTGCCGGTTCAAAACGTTTTGGGCCGCGCTGGTTTTTTTTTGCAATTGCTCCGTGTTCTCTTTATTGATTTCCATATTCCATTTGAGAAGCTCCAACTCCTGTTCTTTTAATTTGAGGTTGGCGTCGAGTCCGCCGAGACTTTGCATGATGGAGCTTTCCTTTTTGTCCGCGGATTTAAAATTTTTTTCCTGTAATTTTATTTTGGCCCGCAAGCGATCGAGTTTATCTTTTTCCCTGATCAATTTTGATTGAAGGGAGTTTGAACCGTTCTTATCCGCTCCTGAGATTTCGCCGACAAACAACGCAAAAATCGCCGCCGTCGCTATAAAAACCGCCGCCGTTTTCACGATCCATTTTCCATGTTTAAAACCTTGTTGATGGATATATAACTGCCCAGCCAGCCCACGGCAACGCTGACGCCAAACAAGATTAAAATCCCGGAGGGACCGATGAATAGAAAATCGGCGTCGCGGGCAATTTTAGCGATGGAATCGCTGAACTGAAAACTCATGTAGCCGTGCACGCCCTTGGCGGCCAACAAGGCCAGGACGGCTCCGGCGGCGCCCTGCAACGCGCCTTCTAAAAGAAAAGGGGTTTTGATATACCGGTGGGTGGCGCCGATCATCAACATCAATTCTATCTCGTTTTTACGTGCCAGGGCGGAGAGCTTGATGGTGTTGGATATGATAAATATCAAGCCCAGACTCAGGAGTCCGCCCACGGCCAACAAAAATACCCTGAGAAAAATCATGAACTTCTCAAAGCGGGAAATCCATTTTTCCCCGTACTCGAGGGATTCCACTTCCGACTTTTTCCCCAACGTCTCGGCGAAGAGGCGAATGTTCTCCACACGGTTGGGACCCGGTTTGAACCTCAGATTGTAGGAGGCGGGGAGCGGATTAAAATCCAGGGACTGTAAAAATTCCGTTTCAGCAGAAAACGTATTTTTAAAATTTTCCCAGGCGGCTTGCCTGGAAACATATTCGACGGAACTTATCTGGGGATTTTTCGCAAACAGGGCTTCCAGGGTTTTGCGCTGGGGATTTTTCAAATCGTCCTTGAGGTAGACGATGATTTGAACCTGCCGACTCCAGGTGGACAAGAGGGAATCCAGATTGACGTACAAAACCATGAACAATCCCAAAATACAAAAAGCCGCGGCGAAGGTGGAAACCGAAATCAAGCTGGTTTGCGGGTTCGACTTGAGATTGTCGAGAGCTTTATTTAAATGTTTGGAGTAAAACAAGGCGATGGGGGGATCAAGGTCTTACTACGTTCCCTTTATCGAGAATGATGAAGGGATAATTGGCATGACGCACCAATTCATGGTTATGAGTCGCAAACACCACGGTCATGCCTTGCTGATTGGCCATCTCAAATAATTTCAGAATTTCCAGGGAAATATCGGGATCCAGGTTTCCGGTGGGTTCGTCTGCCAGCAAAATGGCGGGATTGTTGACCAAGGCTCTGGCGATGGCCACCCGTTGCTGTTCGCCGCCGGACAATTGCATGGGATTGGAATCCCTTTTTTTAAATAGCCCGACGCTCTTCAAGGCGTCGCTCGTTTTATACCTCATTGAGCGGGAGCTGGCGCCGATCGCTTCCATGGCGAAGGCGACGTTTTCAAATACGGTTTTATTCGGCAATAATTTATAATCCTGGAACACCACTCCAATATGGCGGCGCAGCAAATAAAGTTTTTCCTTTTTGATTTTTCCAACGTTCATTCCCTTGACCAGTATCTGACCGCTGTCAAATCGTTCCCAGCCAAATAATAATTTCAACAAGGTGGATTTTCCGGCTCCGCTTGCGCCGGTCACAAAAACGAACGACTGTTCCTTGATCAATAAGGAAATATCCACCAGAGCCGGGATGTTTCCGTCATAGGTTTTAAAAACATTATAGAGTTGGATCATCCAGGGACAGGACTTTAAATTTTCGAGGGAAAGGCCAGCATGACGCCAAGCCAGCGCGACGCTGGACCCAACAGGCGTATCTTATACGGTGAATACCACTTACCGTGTTGGGTTTGCAAATCAAACTGCTCGCCGCAGGGGCAGTAGGCAACCTTCTACGGTGAATGCCACAAACTACATTGGGTTTGCAAATCAATATTGGCCCCGGCGCCTCGCCGACGGCCCCTAGCCGTAGAGCTTGCGAGTGAAATCCAAAAATTTCTATTCAGGAACTTTCCGGCAAGCAAGGCAACTCTTCCGCCATAATAAAGTCGCTATCTCCAACGTTTTCAGCCATCATTCCTTGTTTAAAAAGCGAAAGCGCGTCTGGCGTATAAAATTCCCGGATTTGGTTGTCGGTTAAAAGTTCGTAATTGATAAATGTTTTTATGATCAGGGTCTCGTCTTCCAGATTGCAGGCGAAAACTCCTTCGGGTCCAGGTAAATACCCGTCATGCATGCCATAGGTGATCATCGCCTGGGCTAAAAAGGAATCCAACACCGCAATGCAGTTTTCCTCGGTTTCCATTCTCTGGCTAAAGCGATCCACGCAATGCGAGGTATAAAACACCTGAGGGTGGGCAAAAGATTGAAAAAGTTTGCCCTTATCCGTGGATCGGGTGTGGGCGGGCGAAACCAGGGAAACAAACCCGTTTTTTGAAAAATCAAATAAGCACAAAACGTCTTTCCCGAATTTTTTACCAACTTTTCGGGTGGTTTCATCTATAAATTTCCGCCTTTTCCTGATGGAAATTTTAGATTTACCACGAAACTTCCTTTTAACTTCTCCTTTAAGGAAGGATTCAATCTGACCTTTTTTAAAATTAAATTCCTTGGTTATTTGAATTTCGCTTTTCATTTGTCCGCGTTTTCCTTTAAAATCCTCTTTAGTTTAACCCAATTAAGAAAAAAAACAAACTCTATTAAACCTATTGTTTTATTGATGTTAGGCAAGAATAACCGCAGAGCGGTTGCGCGAATTTTTGCGGCCTTTAAATATGTTAAAATAGTCCCATGAATAATATGCTGACCATCGTTGCCATGCTGTTGGCCGCCACCTTTCTTTTTCATTCCGCCATAAATTATATGGCGGACAATATCAGCGATTTTGAAAATGTGGCCCTTCCCCCAAAGAAACCGAAGAAGACCGTCTCCCGGTTTTCCATGATCAAGGTGGACGCCACCTCCAAAAAGGGTTGGGCTTTGCTGGATTTCACCTCTGGCAAAACCCATAAAATCGGGGATTTGGAACAGTCCCAAAAATTAATTTCCGAATTGAATTGGGACGTCGGTTTTCGTCGCACCAGTATGATCACCAACGGCGGGGAAACCAATCCCAAGGGCAATGTGGGAGTGGTGAACCTGGGACCTCATACCCTGGAAGAGATTAAGGAAGCTCCCAAGGACGGGTATGTCCAGGACAAGGCAAAATGGGGTTCCTTGAAAAACGGCGCGTTGAAGGATTGGTATATTTATCGGACGCGAACGCATAATATTGAATCCAAAAAAAACGTCTACGTCATTCGAACCCAGGACAATGAATACGTTAAAATGCGCGTCTTAAACTATTATTGCCAGCAGGAAGAAAAAAACTGCGCAACGAGCATGTGCTCTCGCGACGAAGCCGCCTGCATCACTCTGGAATACATGAAACAACCGAACGGCGTCCGCACATTTCCCAGCCCTACCCCGATTGCCCAAATAGAGAAGCAGGCGAGCGGGAAGCATTGAGATTTTTCATATTAGCCTCGGCTCTCTTTTTAGCCTCTTGCCAGGTTGCGCCTTCGGATATGGTTTTGATTCCCGAAGGCGATTTTATTTTAGGCCTCCAACCCGCAGATATCCTTCCCCGTTTTTTATCCGACCGCACCTCGGGAAAAAGCAGTCGTCCCCGGCAGAATATTTCCCTGCCCGACTTTTACCTGGACCGATACGAAGCGACCTACGGAGATTTTCTTAAATTCAAACCCTCTGCAAAATATGAAGCGGGGATAGCGACGGAACCTGTGCGCGGCGTTTCATGGTATGAGGCGGACGCTTATTGCCTGTGGTTGGGAAAGAGGCTGCCTACGGAGTTTGAATGGGAAAAAGCCGCGCGGGGAACGGACGGTCGGTTGTTTACCTGGGGCAACGAGTTTCATCGCGAATATTCAAATTTCGGCCAAACTGTTTCGCCCGGCGGTCGTTTTAAAAAAGACGTCAGTCCCTTCAACGTTTACGACCTGAACGGCAACGTCTCGGAGTGGACTTCCAGTTGGTACCTGCCCTATCCCGATTCAACCTTCAAATCGGAAGGCTTTGGAAAAAAATTCAAGGTGATACGCGGCGGCGCCCTCAACCGGCGGGAACACGGTTTTTCCAAAGAATTCGCTTTATTAGGCTATCGGCATTACGCTCCGCCCACGCTGCGCGCATGGGATACCGGATTCCGTTGCGCCCGGTCGGTTAAATAGTTAACGCTAAAAAACGACGACGCTTCTACAACTCAGAAGCCCGGTCTTCCTCGCCGCTTCTCGTCCCGGAATCGTCGGATTTTTCGACCGGAGACGGTTCTGGAGTTTTTCGGGCAATTTTTTCGGCGGATAGCTTTTCTTCCAGGCTCATTGGCCCGTCCAAAGATATTTTGGGCAAATCCCTGTCCAAGAAGGCGGACGTTGGGGTTTCGCCGGACAAATTTGCGGAAGAAAAAGTTTGAGTTCCCACCAAGACAATGGGAGAAGTTTCCGTGGTCGCCGCCGCAGATTTTCTGGGCCGCCCTCTTCGCCCCCGGGTGGCGCCCGTTCTGGGGCGGCTGTTTTCGGAACGCGGTTTGTCGGCGGTTTTCGAAGCCGCAGGTTTACTGGCGGCGGTTCTCGGTCGCCGCCCACGATAATTCGTTTTGCGCGCGCCTTTATCGGCAACCTTGGGTTCCTCCTGCTCGGTCGTCGCAGACTCCTCGGGAGCGGAGGCGATTTTTTCGGTTTCCGCGATGATTTCGGGAGCTTTAACGATCTCCTTTATAGCGATTTCAGGCTCTTTTTTAACGACCTTCCTGTACTCCACAATTTTAAATTCAAAATCTTCAAATTTCAGTCCCGGCTGACTGGCGAACCGGATTTCCAAATTGTTCGCTTCTTGAAATTCCGACAGGAATTCCAGTTTCTTATTTAACAAATAATTTGATATATCATTCGAAACCCTGGCCTCAATAACCTGCGCTCTTTCATCCGCCGTCAATTCCTGGATTTTTCTAAGGGCCGCAATTCCCATAGTCGCAACGGATTTCACTTGACCGGTGCCGTCGCAATGTTTGCATCGATCGAACGCGCCTTCCTTTACGGGGGGGGACATCCTTTGCCGGGACAACTCCAAAAGCCCGAACTTGGAAATCCGCGCCAGGTTGATCCGGGCTTTATCCTCCTTGCTGGCCTGTTTAAACTCTTTTTCAACCGCCGCCTTGTTCTTTTTTGAATACATATCGATGAAATCGATAACAATGAGTCCGCCCAAATCCCGCAGGCGCAATTGCCGGGCAATTTCCGTCGCCGCTTCCATATTGGTCCTATAAGCCGTCTCCTCAAGCTGACTGGCGCTGGTGGTTTTTCCCGAATTGACGTCGATAGCCGTCAGGGCTTCGCCAACGTCTATCACCAACGAACCTCCCGAGGGAAGCTCCACCCGGCGTTTGTAAAACGCTTCAATTTGTTGATCAATATTGTATTGGGAAAAGAGAGGCTTCTTGCCCTGATAGAGCTTTACGGCCTTGCTCATACGCGGCATGATCATACGGAAAAAGGATTTGATTTCCTTATATTCCTTGGGATTGTCGATCAGGATTTCCTCAATCTCCGTTGTGAAATGGTCCCGAACCGTCCTTATAACCATGTCGGGTGATTTGTATAAAAGGGCGGGCGAACTTTTTTCGCTGTTTTTCTTTTCTTCGGTATCGATGGTTTCCCAAATTTTATTTAACATTTGCAGGTCTTTCTGCAAATCCGTTTTGGTCCTTCCCAAGCCTGCGGTCCGAATGATAACGCCCATATGCTCGGGCAAATCAATTTGCGCCAGAATTTTTTTGAGCTTTTTTCTTTCATCTTCGTCTTCAATTTTTCTGGAAACCCCGGTGGAACCGGAACCCGACATCAAAACCAAAAAGCGGCCGGGAATGGTGAGGGAATTGGTTAAGGTCGGCCCTTTGGTCTCTCTTTCCTCCTTCACCACCTGGACGATGATTTTTTGGCCCGGAAAAAGGACGTCTTGAATCCTTATTTTGGATTTTTTTTCGCCGGTATGGATGTAGGATTCCTTATCCACGTCCTTGAAAGGGAGAAAACCGAATTTCTTCCCGCCATAATCTACGAAGGCCGCTTCTATGGACGGTTCCACCCGGCCAATGACGCCAAGGTAGACGTTGCCTTTAATCAATTCCTGGCCCGAGTGTTCGACTATATATTCTTCGACTTTTCCATCTTCTACGATCACAGCCCGGCATTCTTCCGGGTGATCAAAATTTATTAGCATCTTGGATGTTGACATGTAATCCTTTACCTTTCTTCAATCTGAAGCTGCGGTTCAGTCTGGTTGTTTATGCGGTTGGGTCTACCGCGCATTCGTTTTGCGTTTTATTTTCCAACGGCAAATCATCGTCTTTCCAGTCCATGCGGTTGACAAGCGTTCCATTGGAAGATTATTTTAGAAACCGGCAAGTTTTTTTAGAAGCGGAAAATCCAGGAAAGACGCGCTTGATAATGAATCGATTTTTCAGTAAAACAAAACCCCAAGTAGAATTCAAACGGCTTAATTTATCGCCCCCAAAACTCATTCCATGATTAGAACCGGCGCCTACATTCGATTTTCAATCGTTCTTTTCCTGATATGCCTGCTTTGCTATTTTAATTCCCTGAAAGTCCCGTTCCAGTTTGACGGGGTGAGCTTTATCCAGGAAAACCCCTTAATAACAAACGTCGTCAAACAAGGCGGTTTCTTAAAACTGTGGGAAGGCTACCCGCCTTCGGCTATATCAACCCGCCCGTTTTTAACTTACACATTTGGGTTTAATTATTTCCTGGGCCAGGAAAACACGCTTGGCTATCATCTTTTTAACCTCGGGATACATTTTGCGGTTTCCCTGCTGATTTTTTTAATTCTCCTGAAAACGCTGGCATTGGGAAAGCACAACGGTTTATCCCGGTACAGACTCCCTTTTCTGGCTTCTTTTATTTTTGCGTCCCACCCCGCTCAAACCCAGGCGACCACCTATTTGATGAGTCGATCGGCCTCGCTATGCACCCTATTTTATCTGGCTTCGTTTTATTGTTTTATTTTAGCGCTGGGAAAATGGTCGAATAAATCGGGCGCCCCGGGAAAAAGGTTGGCCTACATAATAGGAATGGCCCTGGGATCGCTTTTACTAATGCGAATAGGCTTGGGGGTGAAGTTGATTATTGTTTCTTTACCTTTGGTAATGGCGACCTATTTTTACCTGATGATAGGTCTAAGAGGGAGTTTAAAGGACTTTTTAATCCAAAACAAGACGGTTTTACTATTAATTTTGGCGCCCCTGTTGACATTTTTGATTTACAAGAGCTTTTTCACCTCCCGAGGCTTGTTGAACATCAACGACCAGGGCATTCTATCGCATGGAAGAAGTAATTACCTCTTTTCGCAAATTAAATGGTCGGTTTTTTATTATCTGAAAATCTGGATTTTCCCATTCAATTTAAACGTCGATCCCGACGCCGCAAGGGTAACAAGCGTATTTAACGCTGGATTTCTTTCCGCCCTGGGAGTTATTTTTGCTCTTGCCTGCTGGGTTTGGAAACAGCCTCCCCTTGTAGTTTTCGGATTCTTATGGATGATTTTTACATTCGCACCGGAATCGTCCTTCATTCCCCTTCTCGATTTGATCGCCGAGCACCGCTTGTATCTTCCCTGCGTTGGTTTTGCAATTTTGGCGTCCGCTTGTTTAACGCGGCAAAACTGCGCGCCCCTTAGCTTATTGATAATAATATGCCTTTTTGCCGCCACGCTGGATCGCAACCGAGACTGGTTTTCCGAAGTCAGGTTGTGGAAAAATACAACTCTCAAAAGCCCGAACAAGTCCCGCCCCTACAGTAATTACGCCCGTGCCCTCTCCTTTGCTGGACAAGAGCGAGAGGCCGCTAAAAGTTATGAAAAGGCAATCCTTCTCGATTCTACCTATTTTGAGCCTCATCATAACCTGGGCAACCTGTACAAGGGGTTTGGCGATTGCGAAGCCGCTATCAAATCCCATTCCAGAGCCTTGATGATTCGTCCGAGGTTGCCCGATTCCTATTTCAGCATCGGACAGTGCCATAAAATGAGAGGGGATTATGCCTTGGCGGCGGATTTTTTAAAAAGAGCCGTGGAGTTGAATCCCAACATGGCCGGCGCTTATCGGGAATTGGGAATGGTTTATTATTTCAATTTGAACAAACCGGAACAGGGTAAATTTTATTTTCGCCAGGCTGTTCGCCTGGACCCAAATCATGCGTCCAATCCGGCCCTCATCAACCTAATTAACGGTTGATATTTATAGTCCAACCGTTCATAGTAAAGCGAATAGGTTTAACTAGGAAATTTAGCCATGAACGAGACCACCGGACTCCCCACTCTGGACTCCTTGAAGCCCGAGGACTTGATTGGGAAAACCATTTTCATACGAGTCGACTTCAACGTTCCCATGGAACCCTCCCGGCGGCATGCCTACCGCGTCGCCGACGACACCCGAATTCGCCGCTTCCTCGATCTAACTTTCAAGACCCTCCACGACATGACGGGAGGCGATTGCCGCATTATCATTGGCTCTCACCTGGGCCGACCGCAAAAAGAAAAAGACCACGCGAATTGGGACGGCGTGTTCAATATTCAGTTCGTCAGTTCCCATTTTGATACGTTGGTGCGCAAGGTTTATGGAGACGCTTACACGATTTTCCCCCCCGAAACCATCGACGAGCATTTGGAAAACTCTCTGGCCATCTGCGCCGATCACCGCATGCCCACCGGCGGCATAAAATTTTTGCCCAATTTGCGCTATTTACTGGACCCGGTAAACCCGGATTCCTACCGCGAGGAGTTCATTGAAAAGTTGGCCCAGGTTTCGGACGTATTTATCAATTGCGCCTTTGGGTGCAGCCATCGTTTGACAAAGAGCATCAAGCTATTGCCGCAAATCATGCGCAGGCAAGGGAAACTTGCGGTTGCCGGAGATTTGCTCAACGAAGAAATCGCTCGACTGGGAAATTTTGGCAAAAGGGTTTTGGCCCACCCGGAAAAAACCGTCGTCATTGCCGGCGGCGCCAAAATCGCCGACAAAATTGGAATTCTAAAAGAGTTCGTTAACGCCGGTATCAAAGCCATTTTCATTGGCGGAAAAATGGTCAATCCTTTCCTGCTGGCGAAATCTTACAAGGGGAAAATCGCCTCCTTTTCCATTCAGGACCTCCCAAAGAACTTCAGCAGCCCCGACGAAGCTAAAAGCAAGGCGTTCATCGGCGAAATAAATTTAGCCCACGAGATCCTGACGCTTGCCAACAAAAAAAATGTTTCCATAATTTTCCCCGACGATTACAAGGTCGTTAAAAACCTGGAGGATTCAGAGTTTGAGATTAAAGAAGCGCCCGATTGGGAGCGGGAGTTCCAACTGGATTTAGGTTCCAGGACCATCGGTAATTACGAGAAGAATATATTGGAGGGAGCGGAAAATTTCTTTTGGAACGGCCCGTTGGGCGCCTACGATCATCCGCATTGCGAGCATTACGCAAAAGCGTCTCTTGAACTGGCCCAATTACTCTTTTCCCATGCCATCAAAAACTCCAATGTCAGGGTGGTGATTGGAGGCGGAGATTCCGCCGCCATACTGGATAAGTTTGTTTTTGGAGAATTGAAAGAATATATTCGAAAACAAATCGTCCGGCAAATTTCACAGGCCATTAATCCGTCCTCGTTAATTATAGATTTTATCCACAACGACTGTTACAGCCTGTTCAACAATTTCGCCTCCAACTTTTTTGTTTCCACTGGCGGAGGGGCTTCTCTTGAATTCCTGGAAAAATTTCTTATCGACCAGGGACGCTCTTCTTTAGGAAGCTACCTCCCCGGCGCGGCCACCTTGCAGGACCTTGAAAACCCTGTCGACATTAAATCCGGGCGCGTTTCAAAAATTTCTACCGTGTAACGGGAAACATTCTCAATCATCCCAAGACATTCCTCATTCAGTTTCCGATAATACGTTCCGGTCGCCCTGGCCATCTGCGTTAAATCCTCTCCGCTCAGATTCTCTTTTCTTTTGCAGAACATATCCGCGACAGGCTTTGCCTCCGCTTGAGTCATTCCGAGAAAATTGATTCGTTCGTCGACGCCTTCCATTTCCCGTCCCAGATTTTTAATCGCCATTGCGTTGAGCGACGGTTTCGCCAGAATATCCGTAAGCGCTTTTGATACCTCCAGGCCGCGTTCGCCCAGCGTAGCCAGTTCCCTGAACGCGGCGAGTTTTTCATTCAGTTGCCCTTGGGTTCCTGCGATGAATTCAGTTTCACACTCCGCGAGAGAAACGTTTGGAATGGGAATGGAAATGGGAACAGGAAAAGGTTTTCGCTCGGGGTCGCCATTGCCCAGGGAATCCAGCCACATTTTTCGATAGGCCCGCCGGAAAATATCCTGGACGGTAATCGGCCTCGGAATCAGGGAATTCAAACTATATAAACCGTCCTCGTCAAACCCGGTCACAAAAAAGTCTACCTCGTCCAGGCCGGAAATTTCTGGAACCATTTGCCAGGCGCCGGAATGATGTCGCCGCTCCATCAAAGCCGCGAAATGCTCCGGGGCCGCTTTTTCCACGCACACCGTGTTGTTGCATTGCACCCCGTAACTGCAAGGAGCGCAGTCTATTCTCGCCTGGCAAACCAGGTGCCCGGAGCCGTAAGGCCCCGTCTCCCAGGGATTGGCGTGGGCGAAAAACAACCCCACGATCGTGGTCCCAACGGCGGCTGCGATGTGCATGGTTCCGGTGTCGTTGGTGACCAGGTAGTCGCATTTTTTAACCCAGGCAATGAGTTCCGGAATATCCGTTTTACCGCACAGGTTGAGCGCTCTATCCTTGAAGGCCATTTCCCCGGTAATTTCCTCCGCCAATGCCGACTCGGAATTGACTCCGAAGAGGACGATTCGAGCGTCCAGTTTTTTAACCAGCAGGTCTGCCAGCCGGGCAAAAGATTTTGCGGGCCATCGCCTTCCCTGCAAACTCGATCCCGCCTGGATTCCAATTAAAGGACCGTCGTTGCCAGATCGGGCTTCCTTCCATTTCTTTTCAATTTGGGCCGTGTCTTCAGCTCGGCACAAAACTTCCACGCGCCCCTCCGGAACAACGTCCCCGCTTCGGGTGAAAATATCCACCAGGTTGAACGTGTTGAGTCCGCGATTGAAAGGTTCGACGCCAAAATATTGCATCCAGGGATGATCGGTTTTTCGATCTCCGGTTTCATGGCATCCAAATCCGCGCACGTCTGGTATCCCCAGGTAAGAGACCATCAGGGCGCTGAGCTTGGAATGGCTGAGGTTGAATAACAGTTGATACTCCTGCCCGACGATTTCATTCAACCGGGACTCCAGATAACGATAAACCTCGACCCAATTCCATTTTCTTTCGTCGCGATTGAACTGGCGCAAGTTGAAGACAAAAATATTGTCGACCCCCGGAATGCGCTTGGAAAATTCAGCAAAATCTCCAGCCACCATCATGTCGATCCGCGCACGAGGATATTTTTTTCGTAATCCGGCAATCAAGGGCGTGGACTGGATCAAGTCGCCCATGCGCGTTAGATTCAAAAGCAGAATTCTTTCGGTCATTCCTGTTTTCCTTCTTTGATAACCTGGCCCAACATGAGCAGCAAAAGTTCGTTCCCGCTCAATTTTCCTTCTTCCTCGCTGATCTTATCTATCATCCCGTGAAACGAAAACTCTTTTTCATTTTCATATTTTTTCAGGTAGCGACCCAGTTCGCTGTCCGGACCCGCAAGCTCGACAAACGTTTCCACCGCGCCAGAACCCGCTTCGCTTCTGGCTTTAAAGCGTTCCAAATGGTCGCTAAAAATATGCGCCAGCATTTCCACCATGCGATGTTCCATGGTGTGTTCCCGCAAAACTCTGGCCCGGGATTTGGCGGCAACTTGATCCCGCTCCTCTTGATGATCAAGGTAATATTGAATTTTTGATTTAAGATCCTCGACGTCCTTGAAGGCAATTATCTCCTCGCCGACGTCAAACATATCGGCAAGCTCCGACCGTTCGTCCACCAACTGGAACCCCGAGCAAGCGGCGATTTCAAACGTTCTGGGGTTGACAAAGTCGCCCTGAGGATTGCATCCCTCATGAAAACTTGAAGAATGCAGATTCAAATTGATCTTCGCCGAATTGTATATTTTTACGCACTCCTCTTCCGACGTCCGCTCTCCGTTGTTCTGTAGAATCTGTTTGAACAGAGGATATTTCTCCCAGCCGGTTCCCCAAATTTTGCAATCAAAATCCATGAGCCGGGGAAAGGACTGAACGCGGTTGTAGTAGGCCGCTCCCATAAAAGAAAGATCGGCCTCATATTGGCCGCGCTCCTCTTCGCTCAATGCCAAGGGTTTTTGCACGTCCGGACAGCAGGCCTGGGGAAGATAGTAAAAATTGTTCCATTCTCTGGACTGAAATTCGGAGGAAAATTCCTTGTCCTGTATGGCAAAAAAGTAATCGTAATGTCCTCCAATATCCTTCCAATATTCCAGGGAACGAAAATCTTCCACGAACCAGAAACCAATGGGAACGTTGAGGCTGCGCAATTTCTGAATCACCTCGATCCCCAGCGGAGCCTGAGCCAGGGCCAGAATGAGGTCCGGCTTAAAGTCCGCGGCCTGGGCGACGATCATCTCGCCCATAAGGTTCATGAACTTTGCGGAAAGAACTTGCTGATCGCCTTTATTGCGCGTGGCGTTATTCAAGCTGGAAAAACCCTCCGCAAAATTTTCGCAGTCCACGGACTCAACGTCGTGACCCAGGTTTTTCAGGGCGCGAACGCAAAAATGTGCCGTCGGCAGGGAGCCTCCGTAAATGGGATTCACCACCAGAATTTTCATTTTATTTTCGCCCAGATAGCGGGCCGCCTCCAACCCTTTCTCCAAACGCTCCAGATAATTTCCGCTGATTTGCGCGCTGGGCTTATGAGTCATTAAATTCCAGTCGGCAAAATCGTTCCGGGCTAAAACCCTGGCAGGCGGTTCCGCAACGCAAAATTTTACGGTGGGCAAAAAGGGCTTTATGTCGACGTTTTGCAAAAAAGCGCAAAAAAGTTCCAGGGACGGCTCAACGACCAGAATATCCTCAACCCCTTCATGCAATAATTCACGGATGTGATAACCAAAGCCCAAACCGTAAATTGCAGGCCGGGTTCCTTCCTCAGGGTTAAAATTTTCCGCAAATTTTTGAGCTTCTTTTTCGGGATGGTAAAGGCTGTGCAAAGTGATATTTGAGATTTTGGGAACGGGCTTTCCGTTTTTGGCTCGCAGGATCTGAATGCAATCCGGAACAGACGCCCCCTCCACTCTCTTAGCCAGCGTCGGCTGACGCCGGGCCAATAGCTCTAAATTCCTTGAATACATATCCATTGAAAATCCTATTTAACCGGAATTTTATCCGACAGGCGCGCCAACATTTGCTGACCGTCCTCGTTCTCAGGGTCTTTGGCCAAAAGAGTTTCCAGATTTTTTTGAGCTTCCTCAAAACGATTCAACTTGAACTGAACGCCCGCCAGTCCGAACAGAAATTGTAAATTGGCGGGGTAGCGTTCTATCAACCGCTTTAGAACAGTTTCCGCCTTGGAAAATTCATTCTGCGCGTAAGACAAATCCAACAATAGTTTCAGGGCTTGCCCGTTATCCAGGTTGAGGTCCAAAACCCGAGCGCAATAATCCATGGCGGCTGGTTCTCGTCCCGTTTGACCCAACACCATGGCCGAGGCGCAAAGGGCCTTCTCGTGTTCCGGCTCATAGCGCAGAGCCTGGGAAAAGGCCTTGAGAGCCGGCTCAAAGTCGCCGCGGTGCGTCGTCAAAACGCCAAGACCAAACCAGGCGTCGGGTGATTCCGGATTGTATTTAACCGCCAGGCTGTAATCGATTTCGGCTTCGGAAAACTTTTTGAGCCGCATCTGGCAATTCCCCTTCCCTACCAACGCTTCTTCGCATTGAGGTTGGGCGACCAGAATTTCTTCATAGCTTGTAACGGCGGTTTCCAGTTTTTGATTTTGAATTTGATTCTTTGCCTCCCGAAGAAGGTTTTCCACAAAAGTATTTTGATCGGAATCTTCCTTTTCCAGGTCGGTGGTAAGTTTTGCGGCAATCCTGTACTGAAAGACAAAAAACCGGCGCATCTCTTCCGGCGTCAAATCGGACAAGGTCATTCGCCCTATTTTCAGAGTTTCCTGCGATTTGCCCGCGAAATTTTTGTATTGAGGGTCCAGCGTTTCCTCGATCTGGGTGATTTCAAATCCGGCTCTCCGGAACAATTTTTCGATTTCCTTGTAGGTGAAAAACCGCAAATGAGTTTCGTCCAAAATGCCTTCTTTTTGATAGGTCCAGTTTCCTTCGGCCAGTTGGCCCAACACGCCGAAGAACTGAACGTTGGGTATGCTGGCGACCAGACTGCCTCCGGGTTTCAAATATTTTTTCAACTTATGCAGCGCCGCTTCGGGTTCCGCCAGATGCTCGATGATATCGGCCATGATGATGCAGTCGAAACATTTTTCCTGATAAGGAAGTTTCAGGGTTTCGATATTTCCAACCACGACGTCGTCCAGAACCGTTCTCGCCTGCCGCGCGGCGTCGGGATTCAATTCCAGTCCGGCGACAAACGCGCCATTAAGCTCTTTGAGCGCTTTTCCGGTATGCCCTCCGGCGCACCCAACCTCCAGAATGCACCTGGCGTCTTTCGGAACCAAGGGGATGACGTCGTAGCGAATATTTTCATAATAAGAACGCGGCTTGGCGTCGTCCTCCGCTTTCAGCGCTTCCGGATTTTTCTCGAAATATTCTTCTAAAAAAGAGACTAAATATTTCGCGCGATGGACATAGGTGTGGCGCTCCAACACCTCTTGCCGTCCGCGCTCGGCGATACGTTCTCTTTCCTCGGGGTGATCCAGATAGTATCGAATCGTCTCCAAAATGTTCTCGTCCCGGTAAATAGCCAGATGCTCCCCGTCCTTAAATAATTCCGTCAATCCGCTTCCCGGCGCTTCGTCCGTTACCAGCAAAGTCCCGGAACAAAGGGCCTCGAACACTCTCATATTCAAATCGTCGCGAATGGCGTTGTTGAAAACAATGCGCGATTGGCAAAACACCTCGGCCATTTCGTCCATGAATTTTCGGTCGATGTGGAGGTCAAAATTATTTCCAATGGAGTCCAGCAAACGCTTCCTGCGAATGTGCGCCGGGGTGACGCTTCCGACAAAACCGACGTCCCAGCGTTCGGCCAAATCTGTTTTTCCATGAATCTCCGGATCGCAGGCCAGGGGCAACCACTGGACGTTTGCGTGTCCCGCCGATTTGAATTCCTCGATATAAGCCTTTTGGGTGAGGAAAACAAAATCGAAATGCCGGGCAATTTCCAGATGCCTTTCCTTGTTGATATGGGTGTCGATCAGATAACAAGCTTTTGGCACGGAGAGGGTTTCCAATCCCTCGGGGATCGTATCCAACCCCGTTTCCACCCAAAGGTAAAAATCCGGTCGCCACTTCTCAGGCAGGCGGCTTAGGGTATCGGCGATAGAAGCGCCGCCGGGGCGAAAGATATCCTGGGGCGAGACTTCCCATTTTAAAGCCTCCAGATTCCACTGTTGTTTGATTTCCGGCGTGATCATGGCCCCACAGGTGATCACGTTATGACGTCTCCGCAAGGCCCGCTCAAGATAGAATGCCGTGGTGGCCGGATAGGACACATAATCCATGAGGATATTTTTTTTGGCCTTTTTGTGAAACGGGATTTGGTCTTCGCCCATGGAGACGCCGCTGTTCTTCAGATAATTCAAGGCCGCGTTGTGAATGGCCGATTGCCAGTTATTTAAAAAACTTTCGACGGGAAATTTTTCCAGAACCGTATTACGTGCCGCCGCCCCCATCTCTCGGGCTTTTTCGGGATCGGCCAATAATTCTTCCGCGCGCTTTTTCAAATAGGAAATATCGCCGGAAACAAAACCGTTCACTCCGTCGACGATGGGGCTGGTGCGGTTGGCGGTGGAAACCACCGGCATTCCCGTGGCCATCGCTTCCAGCATGGCGAGGTTGTATCCATCCTCAAACTCGTCGACGGTGGCGTTGAGATAAATCCGGCAACGCTTGTAGTGTTCCTTCAAATCCTCCCAGCCCTGGGACAAACGGCATCCTTCCAGAGTGGGGTTGAGTCCCAGGGTGATGCAGGGAGAGCCGTTCGCCACGCCCTGCCCCGCGCTGAACCCCATCATGAGGTCGCGCTCCTTCAACAGGTTTCCCACCCGCAACAGGCTCCGGGTCTCCCCCGTATAGCCGCAGTAATCGTCCAGGTCGACGCCGGGCAATATGACTTTCCCCTCCAGTCCCCAATCCTTGCGCTTGCTTTCGGAGATAAAAACTTTTTCCACATTTTGAAGCAAGGGCTGGAGCTTGTGGAGGTAATCGAAACGGTCGATGGGCGTATTGGCCAGTTGAATCTCCGTGGTCAGACGGTTGTGAAACACCATGACCCTGGGCAGGGAAAACTCTCGCAACCAAATCAGGTCTTTAACGTTGTGAGCGATCGCCAGGTCCAGCGAACCCTTCTCAAGCAGGCCTTCCGCCTCGCCCGCAGAAACTACGGTTACGTTTTCAGGAACGGGACGCATGTTTTCGTCCCAACGACGAATTTTCCCTGGCTGGATTTCCGGTTCGGCCACGATAAAGTCATGACCCATCTTTGCCAGCAGGCAAATATAAGGTTCATGCCAGTTGAAAGTCAGGATTTTAAATTTCATGTTTTCTCCCCAGCCCTCTTTAAAATTTAACCGTCTATTTCTTTTCGGTATTTTTTGAGAATCCCTTTAATGATTAGGGAAATCCCAGACCTCCTATAAACCATTGTTTTTATAGCAATATTCTTGCCAAAAATGACAATCTACGGGGCGGGCTAAAATTCTTCCGAAAACCTTGTGACTAATGGGCCTTTTTGCCATCCAAATAATGTCAACCTGTGGTAAAAAACAGGTTTTCAAACTTAAACGAGCCAAACCTGCCTTAAAGGGAAAAATTTTCCATGACCGATTCGATAAAACCTTTCTGATAAATAAAATGAAAATACGCCAGGAATACGATCCCAACTCAAAGCGCATTAAAGCCAGAGAGAAATTGAT
>JAJDBD010000120.1 GCA_029261575.1 Nitrospinaceae bacterium
TGGGACGGAAAAATCTTCGATTGCGATTTTAATCAGATGCTGGAGATCCCGCACGACGGGCGGTCTAAAACAGTTTGGGATATCGAGAGCCTGGAAGAATTAACGGGGAGCATCGCATTCGACAATCATTGCTACGGGTGCACGGCGGGGGCGGGCAGTTCCTGTTCGGGAGCCTTGGGCTGACGACAATATCTTTTGGGAGTGAACGGTGAACAGCGAAACGCATATCATTAAGAATGTTCAGGAATATTACGGCAAGGTTCTAGAAAGCAATAAGGATCTTAAAACCAGCGCCTGTTGCCTCGCGGACGCCCTGCCCGCCCACCTGCGGCCGCTTCTGAACAATATTCACAAAGAGGTGAAGGACAAGTTTTACGGATGCGGTTCTCCCCTGCCCCTGGCGCTGGAAGGCAAAACCATTCTGGACCTGGGGTGCGGCACGGGTCGCGACTGTTACCTGTTCTCCCAACTCGTCGGACCCAAGGGACGCGTCATCGGCGTGGACATGACCGACGAGCAGTTGGCCGTGGCCAACCGGCACGTTGACTTTCACATGGAAAAATTCGGCTACCCGGAACCCAACGTCGAGTTCCGCAAGGGATTCATCGAGGATCTGGACGCCGCGAAAATCGCGGACGCCTCGGTGGACGTCGTGGTTTCCAACTGCGTGTTCAACCTGTCCTCCAACAAACAAAAACTGTTCAACGAAGTGTTGCGGGTCCTGAAGCCCGGCGGGGAACTTTATTTCTCGGACGTTTTTTCCAGCAGGAGAATTCCGGACCATTTGCGACACGACCCCGTGATGATCGGCGAATGCCTGGGCGGCGCTTTATATGTCGAGGATTTTCGAAGAACTCTGCGCGCGGCGGGAATTCTGGACTATCGCGTGATTTCCAAAACGCCAATGACTCTGGACGATCCCGGGATCAGCCAAAAAGCGGGGATGATCGATTTTTGCTCCATGACCATCCGCGCCTTCAAATGCGAGTTCGAGGACATATGCGAAAACTTCGGCCACGCGGCATATTATCTGGGAACCATCGCCGAATCGCCGCACGCTTTCGTTCTGGACGACCATCACACGTTCCCGACCGGCCTGCCCGTTGCGGTCTGCGGCAACACCGCTAAAATGCTGAGCGAAACCCGCTTCGGAGAACACTTCCGCGTGGTGGGCGACTTCTCGACCCATTACGGACCGTTCGATTGCTCTCCGGCGGACGCGGCGGCAAATGCGTCGTCCAACGGCGACTCCGGCGCCTGCTGTTAATTTCGAAAAAACTTTTTCAATCGCACTTGGTGGGAGCGACGGCTCCAATGACTCCCCCAACAACTCCGCCATAGACGGCGCCTTCCTTAACGTCTCCCGTAGCCGAGCCAACCGCGGCTCCAACTGCGGCGCCCATGGCTCCGCCAATGGCAACCTTTTTAAGCTTCTCATTTGTCTTGTTGCAATCCGATTTGGGATCAACCCCGCCCGTAACTCCTGCGGTAGCTGGCTGTTCGGATTTTTTAGTCTCCCGCTTTTCATGTTCCCGCTTTTTTTCATGTTCCCTCTTTCCGGAATGCCTGGAGTCGTCGTCATCGTCGTCGTCATCGTCCCGATGTTTTTTTTGATCCCGGCACTTTTTTTCCCATCCAGGCGGAATTTTGTTTTTCTTTTTTAAACCGTGCGGCAGGTCGCAATCTTTAGCCCAGTCCGGAAGATCGTCGTATTCATGCTTATCTTTCTTATGCTTGTCTTTCTTCTTATGATGCTTGTCCTTTTTTGCCCACAAGGTGGAATCAAAATATTTATCGGAAACCGAAGAGCCGGGAGAATCCATTTGCCATTTTCCCCGCAAGGATGAATTGATATCTCCCGAGGGCAACGCGCCTTCGCTGACGCCCACAAACGTCGATAACATAACAAATGTAAAAATCATTCGATAAAACATGCGACCTCCCGCGATTGATGAGTCTTGAGCCAAAACCTGGAACGGCTTAAAAAAATTTTAAACTGCGATGGCTCCATTAAACCAAACTCATTTGCAAATTCAAATTAATTGTCTGGGGCGCCTGGAAAATTATTTGGATTGAACGCCCGGAGTTGAGGAAAGAATTATTGTTGCGAATAACCCTTGCCCCAAACCCCTTGATTGTTCTAAAGTTGTAGTGACGACAACGCCCTTCAAGGGGGAAAAATAAGTTTGTGAGAACCTCTATTAATTCGATCATTTTATTTTCGGCAACTCGCTCGTTCTTATTTCATAAGAGCGGCTCGCGGCCATGAGCGCTTTTTAGAGACGCCCTTATGTATTTGCAGCGAACTCCCCGGCTCGAAAAATTCATTCTCATATCATGCGGCCTGCACCTTGCGGCGCTCGGAATCCAGGCTCTGATTCCCGAAACCAAAAATTCGTCCGTCGACAAACCGCCTATCAAAATCGCCCTGCTCGAAAAAAAGCCGGTCAAGGAACGGGATGAGAGGGGAACCATCGTCGACGCCCCGATTCCAAAAAAAATCGAAAAACCGCGCACCTCGGATTTGTTGTCCCACGCCAACAGCCGGGCGCATTCCAACCGCGCCGTTAAAAAGTCGAAGGTATACAAACGTTCCAAAACCGTCGTTCCAAAAATAGCATCCCTGCCCGCGCCGAAAAGCAAACCGGTTTCCGTCAAGCCGCCGCCCGTCGTTTCCAAACCCAAGCCAAAACCCAAACCGCGCATCGTAAAAAAACCGCCGCCGAAGCCTAGACCGGCAAAGAAACCGGAGATGAAACAGGAAGACCTGTTCCCCATCGTGGAGAAAGGATTTTTAGACCCCGCAGCGGCGGAAAAAACCAAAATCGACGAACGCGAGCCGAACGAAATGGAAGTCGAAACCGCCGCGTCCCCGCCCCAGCCGAAACCTTCCGACCGCGCCCTGCTGGACGGATTCGACGCGGAAAAATACGCGTCGCTGGACACTCAAACGCCGAATGAAATGGAGGACGACGATCAGCCGATTTCGCTGGACACCGCCGAGGCCAAATACGTTTCCTACTTCGCGCGCATCAAGCGCCAGATCGAGGAAGTCTGGACCTATCCGCTTGAGGCCGCAAGGCGCGGCGTCAGCGGAGAGATGACCCTGCGGTTTCAAATCTCGCGCGACGGAAACCTGTTAGGCGTCGGCATCGTGAACGAGTCCGGCTCGGAAGTTTTGGATTATGCGGCGGTCAAGGCCGTCAAAGGCGCGGCGCCGTTCTATCCCATCCCCGTCACCATTGAACGCGACAAATTGTCGATCCTGGCGAACTTCATTTACAGCCCGTCCTACCGGGCGCGGTGAATCCTGCATGAGCGGCGTCACGCGCGGCGTAATTCTTTTAGATCCCAAACCCACCGGAGCCTCGCTCCTGTTCGATCGCGACGTCGCGGGACTGCCCGTGTTCCACCGCCTCGTCCTCGCCCTGCATCGCGCGGGGATAAAGCATTTGCTCGTCCTCTCGCGCAACCTCGATGAAAAAGAGCGGGCGCGTTGGGAAAAAATTCTGAACGCCGACGCGCGCCTACGAGGCCGCTTGCTGTGGATCGACCCGGAAGAATTTTTAAGCGGCAAAGCGGATGAATGGATCAATGCGGCCAGAGATTCCTCGGGCATCCTCGTGGCCGGCGCCAACGTCGTCGCCACGCCGCAGTTGATACGAACTTTTATGCGCGACGCGCTCAACACCTGGTCGCTGGGCCACCACGGCGTCGCCAGCCTGGGTCCCTCCGGAAACGATCGCGGCGGCGCCCACCTCGTCGCGCCGGACAAACTGGATATCGTTCGCGCCTTTGCCGAGAACCGCGTGATCCGCGAACCCGTCGAGGTGATTTCTCCCTCGGGAAGTTTCCGCTACTGGACCGCTTTGACCGATCCCGACGAACTGGCCGACGCGGAACAAAACCTGATCGACGAGCACCGCCAGCATTACACGCAGTTGATGGACGTCCATTTCAACAGCCTGCTTTCGCTGAAAATTTCCCGCTGGCTCGTCCGGCTTCCGTTCAGCCCCAACCACCTCACGCTGTTTGGATTGTTGATCGGCCTGGCGTCGGGATACTTTTTTTCGCTCGGCAATTACTGGGGCGGCTTGTTGGGATCTCTGCTCGCCGCATTCACCGCCGTGTGGGATTGTTGCGAC
>JAJDBD010000121.1 GCA_029261575.1 Nitrospinaceae bacterium
ATCGCCCAGGTCTACGGGGTGGACGTCGAGGAGCTTCGCCGCGCCAACCGCGTCGCCGATCCAGAAAATTTGCAGATCGGGCGGCGGTTGTGGATCCCCGGAGCGATTCGGGTGGCGAGCATTCCTCCCGACACGCGCCCGACGAAACGATCGCCCGAACCCAAACCGCAACGGAAAAGCGCGCCGCAGAAACCGGGCGCGACAACCGCGAAGGGTAAATTGGCCTGGCCAGTCAAGGGCACGCTGACGTCGAAGTACGGCAAGCGCAAGGGCCGCATGCACGAAGGCATCGATATCGGCGCCAAAACCGGAACTCCCATTCACGCGGCGGACGGCGGCAAGGTCATGTTCAGCGGGTGGGGTCCGACGGGTTACGGCAGGATGCTGATCATCAAACACACGGACCACATGACCACGCTGTACGCGCACACTTCTAAAAATCTGGTGGCGAAAAACTCTCATGTGAGCAAAGGCCAGCTCATAGGCCGCGTCGGCGCGACGGGACGGGCCACAGGACCGCACCTGCACTTTGAAGTCCGCAACGACGCCGCTCCGAAAAATCCCCTGCATTACCTTCCCCGTTGATTTAGCGCCGCTTTTCTTTTTATAATCACAAGACGTTCGCATCGACAACCGTATCGACGTAAATTTTCCAACCCAACTTTCCCAATCGAAAATTCCCATTTCAAAATTCCCAATCGAAAACTACTGAAAGGATCGAGCCGAAAATGGAAGCTTTAAAACAAGCCATTCGCGATATACCCGACTTCCCCAAGGAAGGCATACTCTTTAAAGACATCACCCCTGCGCTGGAGGATCGCGTTGTGTTTCGGAAAATGATTGACGCGCTGAGGGCGCGCTACAAGGACCAAAAGATCGACGCGGTGGCGGGGATCGAGGCGCGCGGATTTGTGATGGCTTCGGCGCTGGCGTATGTGCTGGGCGCGGGGCTGGTCCTCATCCGCAAGCCGGGGAAGCTTCCCTACCAGACTCACCGGAAGACCTACGCCCTGGAATACGGAACCGACGCCATGGAGATCCACGTCGACTCTCTCAAGACGGGGCAGAACGTGTTGCTGGTCGACGACGTGCTGGCCACCGGCGGCACCATCGCGGCGGCGGTGGATCTGATTCAGTCCAACTTCAAGGCGAATATCGTGGAGGTGGCGTTCATGGTGGAGCTGGATTTTTTAAAGGGCCGCGAAAAACTCAAAGGCACAAACGTTCTCATCCATTCGATGGTAAATTTTTGAATCCATTGCCAAATATAATTTTTAAAGATGAAGCGGGTGTTGAAATAACCCTTACTCAGGAGAGATGGGATCATATCGTTTCAAGGCATCCCGAAGTAAAAGCCTATTATCCAAGCTTTTCCGAGGTAATAAAATCTCCTGATGTTATAATTGGGAGTAGAATTCGTAAGGAAACGGAGCTTTATCATAAAAAGTATGACGAGTATTTTCTAATTCTTGTTGTGGATAAAAAAAAGAAATTTATTGTTACGGCGTATCTTTCATCAAACGTAAAAATCGGAGATGTGGTATGGAAGAAGGAATGAATTTGTTTTACGACAAAGAGGGGGATGTTTTGGATTTATCCATCGGGGATCCCAGGGACGCCATATCCGAGGAAGTGAGCGAAGATTTTTTTATTAGAAAAGATCCCAAAACAAAAGAGATCCTTGGCTTCATGGTTTTGAATTTTGAAAAAAGGTTTCAAAAACTCGGGCAAACGCAAACCTTGCCGTTAAAGGCCCATTTTCAACTGACGCCCTGACCGCGCGCCTCCCCTCTTTTTCCCATTTTTAAAACGAATTTTCGACCACCAGATCGCCGAGCGGCGTCTGGCCGGGTTTGGGCCAGGGGGCCTTCGTCCCTTTCCCGATGGCGACCATGGCGCCCATCACATGGTCGTCGGGCAAATTGATCAACTCGGCGACCTTCTCGATATCGAATCCAATCATCGGGCACGAGTCGTAACCCATCGCCTTTGCGGCCAGCATCAGGGTCTGCATCGCCATGCCAATCGACCGCTGGGCCTCGTCGCGTTGCAACCATTCCCGTCCCTCGTGGAACGGTCCCATCCAGTTGACCAGCAGTTCCGCCACTTCCTTCGGAGTGTTTTTCCAATAGCGCTGCGGGTCCTTTTGCCAGGCTTTAACGTCTGCGGTCATGATAATCAGCAGAGAGGCGTCGGTCATTTGCGCCTGGTCGTTGCCGAACTCCGTGCGTATCTTCCGCCGCAGTTCCGGGTCGCGCACGATAACGAATCGCCAATGCTGGATGTTGAAACTTGTCGGCGCCTGGATCGCCGCCTCCAGAAGTTTGGTTTCCTCTTCGGGCGTGAGTTTATGATCGGGGTCGTATTGTTTGATTGCGCGGCGCTGGTAAATGGCGTCGAAGGTATCCATTAATTTTCTCCATAAAGTTAATTGAGGAGTTTATAGCTTTACGAATCCAACACCCGCAGGTTCATCGCGCTTTTCAAACTTTCGAGCAGGGCGCGGACCTCGTCCAGGTAATCGGGCGAGCACATCAACTCCACCAGGCCGCGCGCCTGGTCCAGCGTACGCACCACCGCGAAATCGTCGTAAGATTCAATCAGCGCGACCAGAGCCGCGATTTTCTGGCGGTCGAGTTCGACCCGGATTTGTACGGAGTCGTCGTATTCAGGTTGCAACATGGGCGGGTTCATCGCGTTGGGTTCCGCCGGAGCGGCGGTCGATGTGCAACATCAGCAGACCGACGGCGGACGGGGTGACGCCGGAGATGCGCGAGGCTTGCCCCAGCGTCGCCGGACGAATCTCTTCCAGCTTTTGTTGAATCTCCCGCGACAATCCGGAAAGACCCTGGTAATCTAAATCGGAAGGAATGGCAACGTTCTCCAGCTTCTTTTGTTTTTCGACCATGTGGTTCTGCCGCTGGATGAAGCCTTCGTACTTCACCTGAATCTCCACCTGTTCGCCCACCAGTTGCGGCAGGGGCGGGCAGTCGAAAGCCCGGCTCAATCCGTCGTAGCCCACCTCCGGTCGGCGCAGAAGCCCACCCAGCGTGGTCGGCGAACGCAACTCCTCGATTCCCAATTGCGACAAGGCGCTCATGGTCTGAGGGTTGGGCGCCACGGTGATCGCGTTCAGCCGCAAAATTTCTTCTTTCACTTTCCGGTATTTCTCCCGACACTGTTCGTATTGCTCGGCGGCGACCAGGCCCAGTTCATGGCCTTTACCCATGAGGCGCTGGTCGGCGTTGTCCTGCCGCAAGAGCAGACGATACTCGGCGCGCGAGGTGAACATGCGGTACGGTTCCAGCGTGCCCTTGGTGACCAGGTCGTCGATCAACACGCCAATGTAACCGTCCATGCGCGTCATGGTGAACGACGGACGGCCTTGCGCCATGAGCGCGGCGTTGATCCCCGCGATCAGGCCCTGCCCCGCCGCCTCCTCGTAACCCGAAGTGCCGTTGATCTGCCCGGCGTTGAACAGGCCGCGAACTTTCTTCGTCTCCAGCGTGGCCTTGAGTTGCGTCGGCGGAATGAAATCGTATTCCACCGCATAGCCGGGCCGCACAATCTCGGCCTTCTCCAGTCCGGGAATACTGCGCACGACCTGCCATTGCACCTCCTCTTCCAGGCTGGTGCTGATTCCGTTGGGATACACCCAGTCGGTGTTCAGCCCTTCCGGCTCGAGGAAAACGTGGTGCGATTTTTTATCCGGAAATTTTACAATCTTGTCTTCGATGGACGGACAGTAGCGCGGGCCGACGCCTTCGATCACTCCGCTGTACAGCGGCGACTTGTCCAGGTTGGCCCGGATCACCGCTTCCGTGCGCTCGGTGGTGTGGGTGATGAAGCAGGGCAACTGCTCGCGCTCGATTTTTTCCGTGGAAAAGGAAAACGGTTTGGGAACGAGGTCGCCGTCCTGCCGGTGGCAAACGGAATAGTCGATGGAACCGCTCAAGAGTCGCGGCGGCGTGCCGGTTTTGAGTCGCGCCACCTGAAAACCGCATTGCAGGAAGGATTCCGAAAGCTTGTTCGAGGGGTTTTCCCCGACGCGCCCGGCGGCGAATTGTTTGAATCCAATATGCACCTTGCCGCGCAGGAACGTGCCGGTGGTGACGACCAGGGTTCGCGTAAGATACTCGTTCCCCTCGCGGGTGCGGACGCCTTTGACCTCGCCGTTCTCGAACAACATCTCTTCCGCTTCCTCGCGGGCGATATCGAGTCCGGGTTGATTTTCCAGAGCGCGGCGCATTGCATTTTTGTAAAGTTCCTTGTCCGCCTGCGCCCGGTAGCCCTGGACGGCGGGACCTTTAGAAGCGTTGAGGACGCGAAACTGGATACCCGTGCGGTCGATGACTTTTGCCATCTCGCCGCCCAGCGCGTCGATCTCGCGCACGATGTGTCCCTTGCCCACGCCGCCGATGGCGGGGTTGCAGGGCATGAGGGCGATCTTGTCCAGGTCCAGCGTGAGCAGGAGCGTGGCCGAACCCATGCGCGAAGAGGCCAGGGCCGCCTCGCAACCCGCATGACCTCCGCCGATAACGATCACGTCGTAATGCTTCATATTAACTACAGGTTGGTTGAAATAATAATTTCATGAACCCGTCATTGTACATAAAATCACCAGAGGGGATAAAGAAGAAAAATCCGGGGTAGCCCCCGGAGGCAACTAATGTAACGTTTGAGGGAAGCGGTGCAAGTTTCGGTGAGTTTGCAACTCAAACCTTTGGTCCAGCGGCACGCTGGCGGCGAAGGCCCAGGGCCAATGGGCGCTGCTCGCCGCAGGGGCAGTAGGCGAAACTTTTCGGCTTTATCGATTAATTTAATGCATTGTCGCCGGGGCTAATTTATAATGCATAATCGGCGTCGGGTTCCAAACCCTGACAGGGCGGTCAACAGGATTCTTACTTTTTGAATCGGCCCTGGGTCGCACAAAATCTCTTATTAATCGCGGTCCCTCTTCCTCAGAGCGGGCCTTAACGCAATGGACTCATGAGTATTCCCGTTCAACAAGCTCTCTCTGTCGGCTGGTACGTCTTCAAACAAAAACTCAAGGGACGCAAGCGCTATCCGCTGGTGTTGATGCTGGAACCTTTGTTCCGTTGCAACGTCGAGTGCATCGGGTGTGGCAAAATCCAGAAGCCGAACGACATTTTGAAACAGCATCTGACTGTGGAACAATGCCTGAGCGCGGCGGAGGAATGCGGCGCGCCGGTGGTTTCGGTGGCCGGCGGCGAACCGTTGATCCATCCCGAAATTGTCGAGATTGTGCAGGGCTTGCTCGATCAAAAGCGCTACGTTTACCTGTGCACCAACGCTTTGTTGTTGCCAAAATTTTTCGACAAGCTTCCGAAGCATCCGCTCCTCACTTTGTCCATTCATCTCGACGGGCTGGAAAAGGAGCACGACCATATCATGCAAAAGGAAGGGGCCTTCAACGCGGTGGTCGAAGCGATCAAGGAGGCCAAGGACAAGGGATTTCGCGTGTCCACCAACACGACTTTTTTCGACGGGACCACGGCGGAAAGCGCGACCGAGTTTCTGGATTTTCTGCGTCCGCTGAAGCTGGACGGGATGACGGTCGCGGCGGGGTTTCAATACCACGCGGCGCCGGACCAGGGTCATTTTTTCGGCAGGAAAAAGACGTTCGAATTTTTTAACGACGTGCTCGCGAAAAATGAAAACGGCCGATGGGATTTCAGCCATTCGCCGTTCTACATGGATTTTCTGAAGGGCAACCGGGATTACGATTGTTCCCCCTGGGGCAACCCCAATTATTCGATCCTGGGCTGGCAGAGACCCTGCTACCTTCTGGACGAAGGCTACGCGGAAACGTTTGACGATCTGATGGAAAAAACCGAGTGGGACGCCTACGGCCACCGCAACAATCCCAAATGCGCCGACTGCACCGCGCACTGCGGTTACGAAGCCACGGCGGTGGAGGATTCCACGCGCAACCTCAAAAACATGATCCAATCCGCCAAAGGCGTTTTTATGTAGTCCCGCCTTCCATGGCGGCCCCCATCCCGACCGCTTTCAAGACGACATTTCCCTGGCGGTTCAGCTTGTCCGAAAAAAAACCCATCCCGATATTGATCTCGTGATTATCTCACCGTCGTACCAGGTAATGCTGGAACCGTTAATTTTAAAGAATGATTGACGGCGGTATTTACCCTACAGGCGACCCTTTTTTTAAATACCCGTTTCGTCTCAACGCTTCCGGGTCATGTGATCCAATATTGATTTCGCCGCCAAATAATTCCCGCCGATATTCCAGTGAGTGTCCCTGAGTCTATAAAACCTTTTTTCTTTTGAAACGGACGTAAAATCATCCAGCAGATCGATATGATCTATATTCTCATCGGCAAGCCATTGGGTCAATAACCGGTTGGGCCGGGAAAAATCAAAGTCTTTCTCCCCGAGCGCTAAAGCTTTCATCATCTGTTTTTGCAATTCGATATCGACCTGAACTTCATCCGGCATCACCACCACCAGAAGGTCGAGCCCCTTCTGTTGGCAAATGGAGCTTATCTTTTTTAAATAAGAGACCGAGCGTTTGAAATGATCCTCGAACCCTGGGCTATCCACTCGAAACACCCAGGATTTGCGTTTTACCAACTCTAAATAAGTCTTGGGATCGAATAAGGGCAGGTCGTCGTTGTAAACTGTGATGGCGTTGACGATATTTTTGAAGTTCAACAATCTTTTGCTGGCTGCTTTCCATGTGTTCTTGGCGTCCCAGATAAACCTGGAGAACGCGGCCAGATAACTGTTGTCCAGGATGATTCCCCGTTCAGGTTCCACATAGGGATCGAAATCGTTGCCGATGAAAAAACCGATAATGACTTGATCCGGATTCAATTCCAAACCCTCATTTACCAGTAAGGATAAATAATGGCCCGGGTGCAAACCCGGTATTCCCATATTGATTATTTCAACGGGTTCCCGGTTCTTATTCAGCTCTTTCTCTAAAATGGTGACAAAGTTGTATGGGTACGGGGTCGCCCCGAAAACGAAAGAATCGCCAATGGCAATGATCCGCCGACCGGTCGCCGGTTTTTCAATGCGGAACTCCTCGTCTCTGTATCCCCTGGAGTTCAGGGGAAAGCCGTGATGGAAATATAAAGGCGTGGGGCGGTATTGATCGTAGGTATTTCCCGAGAAAATAAAAACGGGATGGACTCTATGATAAACTCTTAATACGATTTCGAATAGAGCCAGCGTAATGAAAACCATCGCGAATATTTTAAACAATAAACTTTTTAATTGAACCAGCCGGCTGAGTGGTTTCAAAGTCGGGGAGCCTTTGCCTTAATTAATCCGAGAATCCCCATATGGGAATTTAAAGTCATAGAAATTACTCCGATGAGGCAAACCTTTACCGCGAGGTTTATTTCCAGCTTTGAGCCTGATACAGAAACGATTGGTAAGCCGCCTTTGGCTTGAAAGATGGACGCCCACAAGCCGAGTGGTGAGATGTTCAATTTTCTGGCGCAAAAAGTTATTTGCCGGAAGACGATCTCCATCGCGATATTGCTCTCGTGATTATCTCACCGTCGTACCAGGTAACGCTGGAACCGTTAATTTTAAAGAATGATTGACGGCGGTATTTACCCGACAGGCGATCCTTTTTTTAAATACCCGTTTTTAGATAGATGGTCGTACAAGATATTGGAGAAAAACTCATGTCCCTTTTTGTTCCAGTGCACATCCCTTTCGAAATATAAATCGGGATGCGACGCAAAATAATCATTTAAATTGATAAATGGAATATCGTTTTTTTCAAAAAAAACGCTCAGGTGTTCCTGGAAACCGTCAGAAGGGGTTTTGTTTCCCAAGGTTTGTTCTTTAGCTGGAATTAAAGTGAAAAGGTACGGAATATTCTTTTCTGAAAGCGCGTCGACCGTTTTTTTTATGAGGATTTCCTGCAAGTTAACTCCATAATCCCAAACCTTTTCTCCATATTTTTTTTGATAAAAATCAATACTATTAAACTTCAAGAACTCTTTCCAAATATCTAAATTCATGTCTTCAGAATTTTTATAAAAAGGCCATTTGAAAATATAATTCTCGATATTGTTGGAAATTAAAACGCCCAGGCTCCCATTCACGTTATCCCATCCGATTGTTTCGGTTATTTTTTTATCTATACTATCTGTCAGATAAATGAACAAGTGACTTTGACTTAAAAACCATCTAAATAATAAAATATTCGAATAGGTTAAGGGCGGGTTTTCCTTGATAGCTCCTTCTGGATCCAGGTAAAAAATACTTCTCCAAACGTTATCCGACAAATCATTAGCATAGATATTAATAATCACCAGTTTGGGCTTCATATTAATTCCCGATTCCTTTAGGAAAATATATTCTTGATCTGTTCCATATCCTACCGCCCCCGCATTAACTACGGCGATTCCTTTTCTTTTTTCCTTCAATTTTTTTTGCAGAACAGCGCTAAAAACTTCTTCCTGCTTTACTCCAAAACCAAAGGTAAAAGAATCTCCGAGGAATAATATTTTTTCGGATTCGGGGGCGGCTTTATAATTTTCAACATCGCGGAACCCTTGGGAATTGGTAAAGAAATCGGCGTCCATTTCACTGTTCGAATAGGTCAACTTACAATTGGGCCTATGCTTGTATCTCAGATTGTCATCGGGAATAAGGTAATTCAATCCAAGGATACTGACCTGGGGATGAAAGGACCTCATGTAAAGTTCGCCCAAGATAAGTCCCGCGACGAGGATAATAGCCCAGATACTTAAAACAAAAAAAACAAATTTTGCGTTTTTCTTTATTTTTTGATTGAATCTCATACTGCCCAAGTAACGGAAAAAGGGTCAAATCTTGTTTGACCGCATGTTTGAAAAAATCCACTAACGTGGGATATTTTTTGACGGCTACGTAAATAACCGCAAAAGGTATTGAACGTTTTCTCTTGGTCGCAGAGTCTTCGCCGCCCGCGGCGTTTCTTTTGACGTCTTGATTTAAAGCTTTGTCTGGGTTGAATTTGAAGTTGTATAGCGGCTAATTGGGTGAGAGGTTTTTAAACCTACCGCGCGACCTTGGCCGCTCACTCAATGAGCGGGATGGTCGTCCACAAACAAAAAGACCTTCCGAACGGGGGCGTCAGGAAGCCGAGATTTTTTCCAACAAGTCCTTGTATTTCTGGTTAGCGGGATCCAGTTTCAGGGCTTTTTGGATCAGCTCCTCGGCCTTTTTCTTCTCTCCTGTTTCCATGAGAGTATCCGCCCATTGGAAGTAGGCTTCCAAATAGTAGGGATTTATGTTCAGGGATTCCTGAAACGACGCCGCGGCCTGATCTGGTTTTTTCTGGTCCCTATAGGTCATGCCCAGGTTGAAGTGGGTCAGCATGCCTTTTGGATTGGCTTCCAGAGAAGTATTTAAAACCTTTTCCGCTTCGTCGAACTTTCCGGTCAATCGCAATACGTCCCCAAGGTTATTGAGGTAGGTGGAGTTGAGTTTTTCCTGCTGAATGGCTTTGTCGTAATATTCTACGGCCTTGTCGTATTCCTTATTGTCCTTGAACAGGTTGCCGAGGTTATTGTAAGCTTTGGAATCGTTATCGTTTTCCTTTTTAGCGATCGCGGCTTCCCATTGCTTGCGGGCGTCGTCCTTGTTCCCTTCCATATAATATGTCATCCCCACGTTGACAAACGCCTGGATGTAGTCGGGTTTAATGGCGAGCGCTTTGGAAAAATTTTCTCGCGCCTCGGGGTAATTTTTCAATCCAAACAACACCAGTCCCTTTTTGTCATACGCCATGAAATTATTTGGATTGAACTTGACCGCCA
>JAJDBD010000122.1 GCA_029261575.1 Nitrospinaceae bacterium
ATGTGGGTCCTTCAATTTTTGCGGTGAAGGATCGGGACTCATTTTGTTTTTTGGCTCGCGGGACATGGGAGCAGTGTATACGATTTTAATAACGAAATATTGGTAAAAATATATTTTTAAAATACTAAATTTTGTTATTTACTAAAATTAGTTAAATATAAGAGTTATTTTTATTCAGTTAACTTTTTTAAAAATAAGTAGTTATATTGTTTTTTTGATTTTGGCATAGAACATGCTCTATGTAATCCATAAAACCTGACGCCAAATTCGGCGTAATTTAAAAATCATAAAATGGAGTAAATCAATATGAAAACTGCAATCATCGTTTTATCCGATCCAAAAACGGAATCAGAAGAATCATTGGGACGCGTATTCAACGCCTTGGCCACGGCTTACGATTTCAAGAACGCCGGGAAGGAAGTGTCTATTCTTTTTCAGGGAACGGGTACGCGCTGGCCGGAAGTTTTGCAAAAGGAGGACCACCCCGCGCATGAATTGTTCGAGGCGGTTGCGGACAAGATTCAAGGCGTGTCCTGCGCCTGCGCCGACGTTTTTGGCGCGGATACTTCGGGATACGATTTGATCAAGGACAACGCGGTCCCGAAAACCACCGGACTTCCCAGTTTCAGCCGACTCCAGGAAGAGGGGTACAACATTCTCACATTCTAAAGCGCGCTCGGCCCCTCGCGCCAAGCGGGGGGCTTTTTGCTTTCAATTCAAACGGGAAAGGAACACCGTCATGGCAAAACATTTTATGGAATTCGCGTTCAACGACAGCGTCCGGGAGGTCCAGGAAAAATATGGAACCCGCGCTCCTTACGAGAAGATGGAGAGCAGAAACGAATTTCGCAACAAGCTCGCCTGGCAGGAAAAGGGCTACATCAAAAACAGGGACGGTTTTTATATGTCCTCCGTAGGCGAAAACGGCTGGCCCTATATGCAGTTCCGAGGCGGTCCCAAGGGATTTTTAAAAGTCATAGACGAAAATACTTTGGGGTTTGCGGATTTCCGGGGAAACGGTCAGTACATCAGCACAGGGAATTTTAACGCCACCAAGAAGACGGTTCTATTCCTTATGGATTATACCCAGCAACAAAGATTGAAAATCTGGGCGGAGGCGGAAGTGCTTCACGCCGCCGACCATTCTGATCTGCTGGAAAAATTCAGAATGCCCGATTACGAAGCCGCTATTGAGCGGATTTTTATTTTCAAGGTTCAGGCATTTGACTGGAATTGCCCGCAACATATAACCCCCCGCTACACAAAAGAAGAGATCCAACAGGGAATGCTGGAATTGGACGGGGAAAAAATTGAAACGCGCTGAGGCCAGGCGTATAAAAATGGCCCCAAAAGGCGGCGAATGAATTAAAATGTTATCGTCTCAAAACTATTTTATTTAGGGCCAATTCGTCATGCTTCAGCAATACGCTCGACATTTGACAGACAAGGTCGTGGACGCTCTCAACGTGGGCGCCATGGCGATGGTTAATCTCAACCAGACTTTGTTGACTCCGGATTTCATACTGATCGGGCTGCTCGAGCAGGAAGATTCCCCGATCGCTAAATATTTTCAGGATTATTATGGCGAGGAGAAAGATCTCGCCCGCCAGGCGCTGGAAAAAATTTACGACGCCCAGAGTGTGGAATCAAAATTTCAGGGAGGACCTGTTCGCCACATCCAACTTTCCAAAGAAACCGAACTCTGTTTTGAACAGGCCAAGGAGGAGGCGGACAAATTTGGCGATAAATACATCGGCGCGGGCGCCATGTTTTTGGCGTTGTTGGCCCCGCGCATGGGCCGGACGGCCCAGATTCTCCAGGATTTGGGATTCCAGTACGGCAAGGTCCGTTCCGAGTTGGAGAGCATGCGGGGTGGAAGCACCATCACCGAAAAAAATGCCGAGGGAAAGTTTCAAGCTCTGAACGAATACACCACCGATTTGACGGAGTTGGCCCGGCGGGGGGAACTGGACCCGGTGATCGGGAGGGAAAAGGAGATCAAACGCATCATCCAGATCCTTTCGCGCCGCAAGAAGAACAACCCTGTCCTCATCGGCGAACCCGGCGTCGGGAAAACCGTCATCGTAGAGGGGTTGGCCCAAAAGATCGTTAAGTCGGAGGTTCCCAACTCTCTGCTGAACAAACGGGTCAGGTCCTTGGAGATGTCCGAGGTGATCGCCGGCGCGAAAATGCGAGGCGAGTTCGAGGAGCGAATGAAAACGATCAAGGACGAAGTCATCGCCGCCCAAGGAAATATTATATTGTTTATCGACGAGTTGCACACCATCGTCAGCGCGGGCGCGGGGGCTGGAGGGGTGGACGCTTCCAACATACTGAAAGCCGCTTTGTCCAAGGGGCAACTCCAATGCATCGGCGCCACCACTCTCGACGAATACAAAAAGCATATCGAAGAGGACAAGGCGTTGGAGCGCCGGTTTCAACCCATTATAGTTGCCGAGCCTACGGTGGAGGAAACGGTAGAGATTCTGAGAGGCCTTCAACCAAAATACGAAGCCCATCATTCGATTGAATACCGGCAGGAAGCCTTGCAGGCCGCCGCGCTTCTTTCCGAGAAATACATTTCCGACCGTTCTCTTCCGGACAAGGCGGTGGACCTCGTCGACGAAGCGGGATCGTTGAAGCATCTCGATTTGATTTATGTTCCCGAGGAAATTCGGAGTCTGGAAAGCCGAAAATCAGAATTGACCCTGGAGCAAAAATCCGCATTCGAAAGTCAAAACTTTGAAGAGGTGGCGCGCTTTCGCCAGGAACTTCTCGATTTGGACAAGAACCTGAGCGAAAAGAAGGAAGTATGGAAGAGCGAACTTGAAAAAATCGACGTCGGCGTCACCGAAGAAGATATCGCGAAAGTGGTCGCCACCTGGACGGGGATTCCCGTGGACAAAATTCGCGAAGGCGAGGCGGAGAAACTCGCCTGCATGGAAGAAAACCTGCACAAACGCCTCGTCGGCCAAAACGACGCCGTGGCGGCTATCAGCAACGCCATTCGCCGGAACCGGGCGGGACTCAAGGATAAAAACAAACCGATCGGAACGTTTCTTTTTCTAGGACCCACCGGGGTGGGCAAAACGGAGTTGGCTAAAGCGCTGGCCGAATTTCTGCTGGACGACGAAAACCGGATCATTCGTCTCGACATGTCCGAGTATATGGAAAAACATTCGGCGTCGAAAATCATTGGATCGCCTCCCGGCTATGTCGGCTACGACGAGGCGGGACAGCTCACCGAGAAGATTCGCAGGCGCCCTTACTCGGTGATTTTATTGGACGAGTTGGAAAAGGCCCATCCGGACGTATTCAATATTTTATTGCAGATGTTTGACGACGGCAGGCTGACGGATTCCCATGGGCGCGAGGTCAGCTTCAAAAACGCCATTATCATAGGCACCTCCAATCTCGGCGGCAAGCAGTTGAGCCAGGACAAACAGGAAATTGGTTTTTCCACCCGACCCGGCAGGGAATATAAAGAAGTGAAAAATCTGGTTTTGGGAGAGGCGCGAAAATTTTTCAAACCGGAATTCCTCAATCGCCTGGACGACGTCATCGTCTTTCATTCCCTCTCCAGGGAAGAGATCGTCAAAATCGCCGATCTCACGATCTTCAACCTCAACAAACGGTTGAAGGAGAAAAAACTCGAGATCGAAGTTTCTACAGAAGTGCGCGATAAACTGGCGGAGGAAGGCTACAGTCCAATATACGGCGCGCGCCCGCTGAAGCGGTTGATCGAAAGCGAGATTGAGAACCCCCTTTCACTGAAAATCATCAACGGCGAATTTGATTTTGGCGACAAGATATTGGTCGATTTAGCGGACGGCGAAATTGATTTTAAAAAAGCGGGTTAAGGTTTCAATATTTTTACGTTCGCTATTGCGGTCAAACGGTTTGGTTGAACGGCGTCACAAGTTTTTTGAGCTGGATCCGGTCAACCAGTAGCGGCCCGCGGACTGGGTCAGGGAGACGTTGCAGTCGAGCGCTTCGGAGAGGACTTCCTCCTGCAACATGTCTGCTTTTCCTCCCTGGCGATAAACTTTACCGTCTTTCAAATACAGAACGTGGGTGACGGAGGGCAGGATTTCTTCGATGTGGTGGGTGACGTAGATCAGCCGCGTGTCCGTTTGCGATAGTTTTTCGATGGTCGCCAACACCGTTTCCCGGGTGGGAATGTCCAGGCCGTTGCAGGGTTCGTCCAGAATCAGCAGGTGAGGCCGGTTCACCAAAGCCCGCGCCAAAAGGACGCGTCGCGCCTCGCCGTAAGACATTCGCCGGAAATGTTTCCCGGCCAGATGAGCGATACCGAGAAAGTCCATCCATTCCATGGCGGTTTTTTCCTGCGCCGATCCCAGAGGTTCCCACAGCCCGATGCTTGAATAAAATCCCGAGGCAACCACTTTCAGGCCGGTGACGTTCTGGTCGTAGGTTTCCTGAAACTCGGCGGAGACAAATCCTATCCGGCTCCGGGTTTCCCAGATCGGAGTCCTGTCTCGCCTGCCGAACCAGCGGACGGTTCCGCCCCACACGGGGATCAATTCGCCGTGCGCCAGTTTCATGAACGAGGTTTTCCCCGCGCCGTTGTTCCCGACGACCGCCCAGTTTTCGCCCTCTTTCATGGTCCAGGATATGGAATCCAATACCTGGGATCCGTTGATGTATACCGTGGCGCTCTTTATTTCAATCAGAAATCCGTCGGAGTCTGACGCGGGAGTTTTTGACGATGAGGAAGGCATGCTATTTCCTATTCTGTTCAGGGGAGCGGTCCGCAAGGTCCGTTGATCAATTCCACGGCGGCTTGTCCGCCCCGGAACTGAATGATATTGACGGCGGCAAAATCCTGTTCGAGCTTTTTTACTTGGTTCAGTGGATAGTCCAGAATCTGGCCGAGGATCACCCGGTTGACGCCGCCGTGCGCCACGATGGCAAGGGTTTCTCCGGCGTGTTGTTTTACGATGGCCTCGAATTTTGGAAGGATTCTTTTTTGCAGTTCCAGAAAGGTTTCCCCGCCTTCGGGACGATAGGATTCCAGGGTATGGCGGCGCTGTTCCATTTCTCCGGGATATTTTTCCTCAATCTCGCGCACGGTCATCCCACCCCACAGGCCCATGTTCACCTCGCGCAGTTCCGGGCAAATAATGGGGGCGAGTCCCTGGGCCTGGGCGATGATCTCGGCGCCTTTTTTTGCGCGGATCAGGTCGCTTCCGTAGACGGCGTTCAAAGTTGTGGCGCTCAACAGGTCGGCCACTTTGGAGATTTGTTTCAGGCCGCGGGGCGAGAGCTCGACGTCGTGATGGCCGTTAAAAACCGGTTCGCTGGCGTTGGCCACCTCTCCGTGGCGGATGAGATACACTCGACATGCGACGCCGCTCGCCGTGGAGGCAGATTGCCTTTGGGAAAAACCATTTTTGTTTTCGATACGAAAAGGCAGTTTGAACGCTCTCCTCTATGCGTTGATATGAGGAAAATTAAACGAAAAAAAACGGCAAGCCTTTTTTAAAAGACTTGCCGTTTAATAAAATTCTTGGACAGGGGAGAGCCGTTTAGTGTCCTCCGCCTCCGCTTCCGCCAGAAGCCCAAAGATAGAAGAAATCAAGTCCCTGGACCTTCATCAAACCCCAATTGATAAAAAAGAAATACGCCATACAAACAACTGAAGCGATGATAAACCAAATAATGGATTTAACCGTTATAAACGGTCTTTTCTCTTCGGTGACGCCCGTATCTTCCATTTTTCAAATTCTCCCCTGTGTGAACATTTTTTTAGCTGTGAGCGGTTTTCTTTAAAGAATCTCCCTTAGCGCCAAACGGAAGCGAACCAGTAGAAGAACCACAAACAAAAAATAATGGTGCCGATGTAAATCCACGGTCCGGCCTTATCCTTGAGTTTTTGTAAGTCCATTTTTTTGCGCGACCCTTTAAAAAATTAATAATTAGTTTGCTCTTGACAGTTAAAATCCCCGAATGATATTTTGATCCTCAGACAGCGACTTCAATCTTTGAGGAATTTTATGGCCAGCAAAGACGGAAAAATATTCGATACAATCGTTCTAATCGGCTTGGGAGTAAACGTCTTAACGGCGGTTTATCTACTCGCCATGTACTTCGAGATCATTTAGATTGCGGACTTTAGCATAAGAATTTAAAATCTGTCAAGGGTAAAACTTCCTCGCAAAAAAGTTTTTGGAGTCCCTCCCGCCGACGAGATTTGAGGGCCGTTTTCCAAGGCGCCCTCCCTCCATTCCCTAGTGTTTCGCGGGGTAAATCACGTAAAGCATCAAATAAGTCAATGTGCTGGTGACCAAAATCAGGGCGTAGACGATCATGGTGCCGCGCCCCAGGATTCGGTGTCGCCGCGCTCCGTTTGGCAACCACCTTTCTATAAGTTTTTCCAGGCTGACAACCCCGGCGATGGAGGCAAATATCAAGCCCCAGGCCAGACTGGCCGCCGTCGAGGCGTGGCGCACGAAAATCAAAAGCGCCTGGTTCGCCGCCCACAGTCCCAGGATGATGAGAAGGACGCGGTTGAACGGTCCCGAAGAAACTTTCAAGACCTGGTCCAGCAGAACGTAATCCCCGTTCTCGCGCCGACTGGCCCGAAACCCCTGGACAATCATATAACCCGCCATGATCAGGCCAAAAGTCACGAGAATCAAATGGATGGTGAGAATGGGGACAAAAACGTTGTTATAGACCGATTGCGGTCCGCCGAACCCTTCCTTCCCTTCCAGCGCCAAAACCCCCAGTTGCCGGGCGTAATAGTAGCCGCAAAAATAAAGGGCCATGGAAATCATGGAGACGAAAATGAGCTTGTGATGTTTGGTCCCCAGACCTTTTTTGGCCAGTCCCCAGGAGATTAAAAACAGAAAGGTAAAAATCACCGCCAGCAAATAGCTGAGGTCGGCGCCCAAGGTTCCCGCGTCGGTCATGAATCCGGGTTTGGCGAGAAATTCTTTCATGTTCGGGGTAGGGGGAGGCGGGTTGGAGTCAACCTTTATCGAGCAACCAGGTGCCGCCGTAAAACTCGGCGGCTCCCACCAGCGACCAGACAAGCAAGGTTTCCATGCCCATTTGGGTGAAGAAGAAAAAAACGACGACGGTCATGGTGACCAGGCCGGCAAGTTGCAGGGCTTTGCCCAAAAAAAATCGATACGGCTCCATGGGTCGGATCACTTCAATTTTGCTTGGACCTTTTCATTGGCGGCGATCAGGGTTTCCAGGTGGGCGCGGCCAAATCCCTGCGCTCTTTCACCGACCAACTGTAATACCAGTTTTCCCTGATTGGTGAATACGCTGGGGATTTCGGGAAGTTTCTCTTTATAGGTTCCCGAGTCCAGGGCTTGCTGACGTTTTTGGATTTCTTTGTCGTCGTAAAATTCGTCCAGAGAATAATTGTAAATTACTTTGACGTAGTCTCTTTCCTTTTCAGAGTCTCTCTTGGCTCCCCAAACTATATTTTCCATCTCCACCGATTTGGGTTTTTTCTTTCCCAGGGAAACGGCTTTTTTCAATTCGGAAAAATAAGTTTTCATCTCTTTGGGAGTTTGAAGATCGTCCTGGGGGATTTTTGAACTGATTTCGATTGCCACGTTCTCGTCGCCGAGGAGCGATCGGCCCACTTCGTAGGTGATGTTGCCGTGGCTGAACCGGCGGCCTTTTTTAGGTTTGTATTTGGTTTGCATTTCTTCAACAAGGCGGCCCAGTCCTTCGTTGACAAACTGGCTGAATAAAATTCCTTTTAACGTCGACATCAATCTCTCCTAAACAGATCATTTTCAAATCAAATTTTTAGAGGTTCTCTAAAAATTCGACGTTTATCGTCCGGGCGTATACCTCGGCGGAATAAAAACCAAGCGTGCAGTGTAACAATTTTTTTCAAAACCCGGTAGGAAAAACCGGGTTCGTGAAAATTTGGAGGAAATGGCGCGCAACCGGACTCAATAGTTTGAGTTGCAAGCGCACCCAAGTGCGTAGCGTTTCTCTAATAAGTTACGCCCTGTTGCCTCCAGGCGCTTGCCTGGCGGCGAGCAGTCAGCTTTCCGGGTTTTGAGTTGGTTCCGGCGGGACCCAGGTGGTTTTATCCTTCAGGAAACTGGTGGAACCGTTGCCCTGATAGACATAACGCAACTGGACGCAACCGGGTTCTTTGTTGGAACAATAAAAACTCAGGAATTGCATCTTGACGTATTTATTGTTGGCGGTCCGCAGGGCGTACACGTTTTTCTTGGCGGAGAGCTTATGGGTCAGATAATTGTATTTGTACCACTTCAATAAAACCGAGTTTTCAGGCTCGGTGCGCGTCGAGTTATCCTGGATGTAGCCTTGTCTGGGGGCTTCGGTGACGGAGTCGAAATCCACTTCCCCGAGATCGATGAGTCCGGCCCGCCCGTGGGGATTACTCGCGCCGCCGTTCGAAATCACCTTGCCGCGGCGAAAAGCCAGATCCCAGTCCAACGACTTGGAGTCGTTCACCAAAACCTGTTTGCCCTCGGTAAAATTCAAATACGCCCAATCCTTGTCGGAAGAGGCGTTGACCACCCCGAGCCGGGAGTCCAACATGTTTTCAACCTGGACAGGATTTTCAAAAACCGGCTCCGGAACGGCTTCCATTTCTCCAGTTTTCGGGAGGTTGACGCTGGGAGAATTTAAAAAACTATCGAGTTTGGAAACTTTCAAGGGCAACCAGAAAATGGCCACCAAAAGCAGGGACAGGACGAGATTGACCAAAAACAAATTCCGCCACATCTTCCTTTTGCGGAGGTCTGGTTCGGGGCGGTTGGAAACCGGGGGGCTGTCTAAAGAGTTGCTCATGACGGCGACTAGCGCTGGGCGTCCTCGAAAACCCGGACCACTTTCTTCATGGCTTCCCGGGTCAATTCTTTTTTATCAAGCCAACGCAAGGAATTGGGTCTGGCGTTCGGATCCAATACGGAAAGCAGATTGATTCCTCTCGGCTGAGAGCCAACGTAACGGGCGCCCCAAATAACTTTTCCGGTGCGGGCGCTGATTAAAAAGGCTCCGAATTCCAATCCGCCGGAATAACTTTTCACCAGATTGCCCTGGCGGTCCTTGTAGGAGTCCAAATATTTTGTAACTGCGCCGATCATTACCGCGTCCAATTCCTTGAACTCGGTGAAGGATTGCGGCGTGAAATTATTTCCAGTCGATTGATCCGGAGTCGGGCGAAAGCCGTTTTGCGGCGCCGTGGGCGTCGTGGGGGTGGAAACGATTTTCATTTTAAAGGCTTTCTCTTGCATTTTCGGCGGCGAGGTCACCGTGAATTTTGGAAAGCTCTGCAACCCCATGTACATTTGATGCGCGACAAAATCGCCCGCGGATTCGTCCCTGTTCGGAAAATAGGTTTTGTTTTCAAACTCGAAAACCCCGATCCGCCGCAAGTCCTTGAACGCCTTTTCGTCAAACACGATGCTCTGGATCTGGTTTTTGCGAGGGGCGCCGATCAAGTCCTTGTAATATTCCGGAAGCCGGTCCCCATGCGCAAACTTTCTCATGTACTCCGGGAAGGGATGCGGCTCGTTGATCTGATCGCTCAACTGAGGGTCGAAGGCTCCATTCAAGGAACCGGAAACTTCGGGGCCGGCATTTGTCCCGCGGGCCGAGGTTATTTCCGCCTGCTTGCGGTCAAAAGCGTCGCCCAGGGGTTGACCCAGTTCCAAGGCGCCGGCGAAGATCAAGGACGCCGTCCCCGCCAAAAAAATCAAGGATATCCCGAATATCAACGTTTTCATCAATGGCTTGTGAAAAGTCACGGTAAATATGTTCCCTTGTAGATTGATTGGTTCAACTTGGTACCATTAATAATATATCACGGGGCTTTTATATTCAACCGCTATCCCAATGTAGTTCCCCGCAGGAACTTTATTTTTCTTTAGCGATTTTAGCGGCGTCCTGTAATATGAAATCGCTTTTTCTCTTTCACCACGCCGCTTGAAACCATGGATATTCCAACTGCGAATCGAGCCTGGGATTGGACGCCTCCCCAAGTCCAGCCCTGGATTCTGGGCGCCTTGTTCTTATTCTCGATGGGCGCATTTTTTCTTTCCATCTGGCCGAAAATCCGGGTCATGCGGCTCGCCGTTCCGGAAAACCGCTGGGACCATCCCCTTCAAAGAATTCAAAACACGCTCAAAATCGCCTTCGGACAGTCCAAACTTTTCAAGGATTCCAAACCGGGACTGATGCACGCCATGTTCTTCTGGGGTTTTCTCATTTTGCTCCTGCGCGCCGCCCAGTTCTTCGCCATTGGATTTTTCCCTCGCGTGGAAATTCAATTCCCCGGCTCCCAAAGCTTGTTTGATTTTTACGGTCTGGCCCGCGACGCGGTGATATTTCTCGTCGTCCTGGCCGCGAAATACGGTCTCTATCGCCGTTTGGTGTTGAAGCCAAAAAATTTAACCCTCTCCTTCGACGGAATATTAATACTCGTCCTGATCCTGTTCATCATGTTAACGGACGTGTTGTTCGAGGCGGCCTGGTTTTCCCGCAACCCGGATCAACTTTCCCTCTGGTCGCCGCTGGGTGCCCTGTTCTCCTGGGCGCTCATGGATCATCTGAGTCCCGCTGCGCTGATCGCGACGCACAACGCCGCCTACTGGGGACACGTCTCCTTTATATTATTTTTCATCACGCTCCTGCCCAACTCGAAACATTTCCACATTGTCGCCTCCATCCCCAACGTGTACTTTTCCAATCCTCAACGAACGGGATCGGGCCTGCGCCGCATCGACTTCGAGGAGGAGGGGAAAGAATCCTTCGGCGTGAACAATATCCTCGACCTGTCCTGGAAGAGCCTGCTCGATCTGCACACCTGCACGGAATGCGGCCGATGCGATTCGGTATGCCCGGCGCTCAACAGCGGCAAGCCGTTGTCCCCAAAAAAGTTGACGACCGACCTGCGCGATTATTTAAACGCCGCGACCCCGCGCCTGTTAGAAACGAGCGGCCCGGCGCCCGGCGAAGGTCCCGCCTTGCTGGGCGGAGTGATCGACGACGAAACGCTCTGGGCCTGCACCAGTTGCGGCGCCTGCGAAGAGGCCTGCCCGGTCATGATTGATTATGTGGACAAGATCATCGCCATGCGGCAGGGACTGGTGATGACGGAATCGCGCATGCCCAAAGAACTCGAACAAGCTTTCAAGTCGCTGGAGGTCAACTCCAACCCCTGGGGATTCGGCAAGAACACTCGCGCCGACTGGGCAGACGGGTTGGACATAAAACTGTGGGACAAGGAAAATCCCACGGAATACCTGTACTTCGTCGGGTGCAACGGTTCCTTCGATCATCGCGGGAAAAAGATATCGACGCAGGTGACGAAACTTTTAAAAGAAGCGGGCGTCGACTTTTCCATTCTGGGGATGGAGGAAGGGTGCACCGGCGACCCGGCGCGGCGGGCGGGCAACGAGTACCTGTTCGACCTGCTGGCCTCGACCAACGCCGAAACTTTCAAGGCGCAACGGATCAAAAAAGTCGTCACGCATTGCCCGCATTGTTTCAACTCGCTGAAAAACGAGTACCCTGAATTTGGCGCGAACCTGGAAGTGATCCACCACAGCGAACTGCTGGCGAAATTGATTCAGGAAGGCAAGTTGAAGCGGGAGGAAAAATCGGAATCGACGACCGTGTATCACGACTCCTGCTATCTGGGCCGGCACAACCAGGAATACGAAGCCCCGCGCGACGTCCTGTCCGCCGGGGTTGATGAAACCGCTCGCCGCGAAGTCGAAAACAGCCGCGAGAACGGGACCTGTTGCGGCGCCGGGGGCGGACGCTTTTTAATGGAAGAAAATACCGGAACGCGCATGAGCCACAACCGCGTCGATGAACTGATGGCAACCCAGCCCGACACCATCGCCGTCTCCTGCCCCTTTTGCGTCCTCATGATCGAAGACGCCCTCAAAGCAAAAAACCTGCACGACAAGGTTAAGGTGAAAGATATCTCGGAAATTTTGGAGTAGCCGGTTGCTGAAAAACTCCCAAAATCGTCATTGCGAGCGGAACGAAGCAATCCAGGAAGCTGCATCGCCGCGCCACCACAGGGCGGCGTTTGAACTTAAGACTTATCATAATATATGTTATGATATTATCATATTATGAATTTTTGAAGGAGGCGACTGCATGCCGGAAAAATCCAATCGAATTTCATTTGTAACTCCCGCAGCCAAACGCAAAAAGCTCGACCAGATGGCCGACGTTTTTGGAAAAAACCTGAGCGGGGTCGTCAACGAGGCGTTGGACCGTTATATCGAACTGTACGACTGGCAACTGGACCATATCGAAGAGGGCGTGAACGCCGCCGCCAAGGGCGAGTTTGCCTCGGAACGCGAAGTCCGGAAGTTTTTCAAAAAGTATGGACGGACTGAATGAACCTGCGCTGGACCCGCCGGGCGCTCCAAGACCTTGGCAACCTGCATGGATATATTGCCGAGGATAACCCGTCCGCCGCGGGTGAAACCGTTTCGCGTATCGAGGAGGCGGCGGTTCGTCTGAAACATCATCCGGAAATGGGGAGGGAGGGACGTTATCCCGGAACCCGCGAACTGGTTTTAGCGGGTACTCCTTATATTGTGGTCTATATCGTCAAGGGGAATGAAGTTCAAATCGTGGCGGTGATCCACAGCTCCATGCGCTGGCCGGATTCCTTTCCAGAGAAAGAATTTTGAGGCAGGGCGGCCCGTCCGAAGTTGCAAGCTTAGGCCCGGCGGGCTATTGTCAATAGTTAACAACTATTAGTATAATAGCTGGTAGTCTTGAAGACGGAGAATACGATTATGAGCTACGCGGTTGGAGAACATTTCGACAAATTTATTCGGGAACAGGTCAAAGCCGGGCGGTACAACAACGCCAGCGAAGTGGTGCGCGAAGGATTGCGTTTGGTTGAAGAACGCGAAGCCAGGCTCACGGCGCTAAGGGAGCATATCGATACCGCCATTGAACGCGGCGGAAGTTTTAGCGACGACGAAATCGCCAAAGCGCTGGCCGCCGACACGGATCAATAGAAATCTTTCATGTATCGATTGCGCTATCTGGCTTAGCTTGGCTCAATATTTTTGTTTATTCCTTTTCTAGCCCCAATTTTTCCCACATCCAGGAAAAATCGTACCCAGGTTGTCCTGCCACCCTGTTCTGTTCTTCGCTGTTCTCGCATTGCTTTAAAAGCTCGATTACTTTATTTTTCCCTGTGGGCGTTTTAACAGATTCAAGGGGAGTTTTATTAGCAAGGGCGGGAATTTTTTCATTCAACCAGTTTTTATAATGTTTGTCGTAGAATTGTTGCATGAGTTCCTGCTGGATTTCTAGGGGAACTTCTTCTGCATCGGTTTTTCCAGGTCGATCTTTTGAGGATTCCACGGCCTGAAATGGATCTTGAAAGGAATCGGCTTTATGTTTTATGTGACCAGAGATGGATAGATTGAGCAAACCTTTTAATTTTTCCAATCGTTCTTTGGAGTTGGTTTCAACGGTAATAATTTTTTTCGAAATTTTCATATTCCCAAGAATGGTTGGGCTTTCTGCGTCTTTTATTTTATCCAACCAAACAAATTGGTCCTCCCCGTTTTGCTCAAAACTTTCTATGGATTTCAAGTCTTCAATGAACGCCGATTTGTTTTTGATTTCAAATGTTGCCTTGGAAAACAAAAGAGGATCCCCGCTGGTATTGAGCAGTCCCGGCTTGGGTGGATTGAGAAAATAGCTCACCCAAAAGCGATTAAATAAACACCCCTCTTTCTTTAAAAACTCCTGCATGGAGGCGTTGCTATTATCTTTTTTGTATTTTCTAAATGAGCTCCTGATTTTTTTGACGAGCTGGCCTTTGTCGCGTCTGAAATATATATACATCGAACCGGTTAGTATAAAGTTGCCGTCGGTTTGTAAAATCCGTCCCGCTAATAGATCCCATTTTCTTAAACCGCGAGTGGCCATTTTTTCTTTGACGTCGTATTCGCCGTTCACAAGCAAATCTTTTACGATGAGGCCCTGATTCAGGAAAATATACTGGACTTCAAAAAGAGTCAGGTTGGTCTGTTTCATTTTTTGAAGCATCGAAACGTCGTCTTGGGAAAGCAGTTTCTTCTTTTCCATATAAAGATCGATCAACGTTTTGTCTTTTTCCGTGTCTGGCTTCCAATCAAACACCATCCATTCCCAAAAATTGATATCAGCAACTCCTGACTCATAGTCGGACAAAGAAAGCTCTGGGTCGAAATCGCCCCAAAACTGATTAAAGGCGCCGTCAATCTCATCTTTATAATGGCGTTTGCAAAAAGCCAAAAGATCGTCAATTACTTTTTTCCTGGTCGCATCTTCCCGGCCAGGAGGATCGTAGGTTTGGGCGAGACAGCATTTTTTATATTTTTTTCCGCTACCGCATGGGCATGGATCATTTCTGCCGGTTTTGCTCATGACTTCCCACCATAAAAAAAAATTTTGGGGCTGTCCTAGATAACTAGCCCATATATTGTTTAACCCATTGTTTAAGTTGCTTTAGCTGGGTTTTTGGATTGGGGTTGTTAAATCGCCATTCACATTCCTTCAAAAACAGAGGAAAATGCTTGGCTGGAATGCCGTTAAATCGACGCATGTGCCTCTTGGCCTGGTTCCAGAAATTCTCGATCCCGTTGATGTGATTTTTCTCATTCGCAAACAACTTAGAATGATTAATCCGATAATGCTTAAACTCAGAAACATCCAGCACGTTGTAGGATTGATACGCATCCGAATAAACGATGCTGTCGGGGAGAATACGATCCTGTATGATCCCCATCAATGTTTTACTCTTTGTGTTGGGGATCGCCTTCGCGTAAACCCTGCCGCCACGCTTTAAAAGGCCAAACACCGGAACCTTGCCGGCGGCGCCGCGTCCCCGTTTGCCCTTGCGGACGCCGCCAAAGTAACTTTCATCCACTTCAATCTCGCCTGCTAATGGCGCCTCGTCTTCGGTTGCCTGAAAGATAATCTCACGCAAGCGATGGAAAAAATAGGCTGCCGTGCTTTTGTTCACACTGATCAGTTCGCTTGCGCATCTCGCCGTGGAACCCGACACAAAATGCTCCATCAAGCGTTCTTGTTTCTCCTTACTCAACCGGCTTTTTCGCATGCCCATACTGATAACATTTTCCCGTTATCTAGGACAGCCCCAAA
>JAJDBD010000123.1 GCA_029261575.1 Nitrospinaceae bacterium
GGCGAGTGGTGGTAGCCCCAAGGGGAATCGAACCCCTGTTTCCGGCGTGAGAGGCCAGCGTCCTAACCGCTAGACGATGGGGCCATGTGATTGGCGGGTGGGCGACGGTTTTAAAGTCCGCCGCCGTCCTTATTGAGTATCGGCGGACCTCCGCCGCCTTTGCGATTTTTCTTTTTCTCCTCACGAACGGCTTGTTCGGCGTCCAGATCGCGTTTATTGACCTTGGAAACCAGGTACACCATCAAGGGATAGGCGGGCAGGCACATCATCCCCCATACCATCATCAACTTGGCTTGCATGGAAACCGGGTTGGAATCCGAAGCATCGGTGTTTCCGGCAAAAGCCAGGCCGATGATCATTCCCAGTAAAATTCCCAGCAACGAGGAAATAGCGACTTTGTGCACGATTTCGTTCTGATACAGCGTGGATAAAACGGGAAACTCGGTGACGTAAGCTCCGATGAGACCGAGCGTTCCCATGATATAAAGCGCCGCCATGAGAAAATCGTTGGTCACGGCCAAGGCTCCGGCAAAAAGATAAACCGGCGTCCAAAGTCCGACGATAAAAGGATTGCGTGTGTAGTCCATATTATTTATTCAATCAAAGTAGAGCGAGGCTCTAAGCGACAAAATGGCTCGGGTACAAGGATTCGAACCTCAACTTTCAGGACCAGAACCTGACGTCCTACCGTTAGACGATACCCGAATTTTTTTTCATAATAATTTGATCGCCAAAGGCTGTCAAGGTAAATTGGGTAACCGGTTAAATGAAAACGCAATCAGGTTTGAATTCGAAGGAACGGCATTTTTCAGATGCGCGTAATTAGCGGAAAAGCCAGGGGCGCCAAGCTCGAGTGTTTGAAGGGAGACGCGGTTCGGCCTACCCTGGACCGGGTTAAGGAATCCCTGTTCAATCAACTTCGCCCGGACATTCCCGGCGCCTGGTTTTTGGACCTTTTTGCCGGAAGCGGAAGTATCGGCGTCGAAGCCTTGAGCGAAGGGGCGGCGAAAGTGGTTTTCGTGGAAATCAATTCCAAGGCTCAAACTCTTATCTATAAAAACCTGGAGCATTGTCGATTCTGGAAAAGTAGCGAGGGAAGCAAAGAGGCGCCCTGGACGCTATTGAAGTCCAATGCCCTGCGCGCCGTCCATGTGCTGGACGAAAGAGGTTCCCGCTTCGACCTGATCTATGTGGACCCTCCCTTCACCGACGACCTGTATGAGGAAACGCTCCTGGCTCTGGAGAGTTCGTCCCTGTTAAAAACGGACGGTCGCGTGGTGGTGGAGCATTCCCATAAAAAGGGTTTGGCGGACAATTATGGTAAACTGGTTTTAATTAAATCCAGAAAGATCGGCCATACCCGCCTTTCTTTTTACGGGTTTCAACCCAATAGCGCTTGATGGAATTGTCGTGAAAGAACCAATCGTAATCGCCATGAGCGGCGGAGTGGACAGCTCGGTCGCCGCCGCTTTGTTAAAGGAACAGGGGCATGAGGTGGTGGGAATCTCCCTCCAACTCTGGAACTACAGCAGGAACGGGGACGAGCGGTTCGGCTCCTGTTGTTCGCTGGACGACCTGGCCGACGCGCGCCGCGTGGCGGACAAGATAGGGATTCCATTTTATATCCTCAATATGGAAAAGGAATTTCAAGAAGAGGTGGTCGATAACTTCGTCTCGGAGTATCTGAGCGGCAGAACGCCCATCCCCTGCACGCTGTGCAATCAAAGATTGAAGTTCGACCACCTGCTGAACCGGGCGCGGGAATTCGGGATTGAACAAGTCGCGACGGGGCATTACGCTTCCGTCGTCGCCGACGAGGATGGGAGGCGGACCATACAGCGGGGGCGGGACCGGGGCAAGGATCAAAGTTATTTTTTATTCGGCCTGTCCCAGGAGCAACTGGCGCGACTGCATTTCCCCCTGGGAAATACAACCAAGCCGGAAGTGAGGCGAATCGCAAAATCGCTGGGGTTGAACGTTGCGGAAAAATCCGAATCCTATGAAATCTGTTTCGTGCCGGATAATAATTACCGCAATTTTCTCGCCAAACACACCAACGGAAAAGGGTTTGATGAAGGCTCTATTGTTGATTCTTCTGGAAAGCGTTTGGGCGACCACGGCGGGTACGTCGGTTTCACCGTGGGTCAGCGCAAGGGGTTGAACCTGGGAGGGTTGGACGAGCCTTATTTCGTGACCCACATCGATCCCGAATCCAATGAAGTTACCGTGGGACCGCGACGCGAACTGGAACGCTCTTCCATGATCGTCCAGCGCGTCAACTGGCGCCTTCCCATGGAATCCGAATTGAACGACGTCTCCGTTCAAATCCGTTACCGCCATAACGGCGCGCCCGCCGCAATTTTCCCCTTGGAGGACAACCAGGCGCGCGTGGAGTTTCACGAACCGCAGTCCGCCGTTTCCCCTGGCCAGGCCGCAGTGTTTTATAAAAACGACAGGATACTGGGCGGCGGATGGATTGTTTAAAGCAGGCGCGTGAACTCGCCGTCGAGGCCGCGCTGGCGGCGGGAAAAATTCAAAGAGAACGACGCAACAACGTTTGCCTCGTTGGGTTCAAGGGAGAAATAGACCCGGTCACGGAAACCGACCTGCTGTGCGAAAAGGAAATTATCGGACGCATCAGCGAACGATTTCCGGATCACGCTATTCTGGCGGAGGAGTCGGGGGAGGCCCCGGGAGATTCCGCATATAAATGGGTCGTCGATCCGCTGGACGGAACCGTCAATTATTCGCACGGGTTTCCCTTCTATTGCGTTTCCATTGGTCTGACGTTTCAGGACGAGCCGGTTCTGGGCGTGGTTTATAATTCCAATCAGGACGAATTATTTGTCGCCGAAAAAGGCAAGGGTGCGACGATGAACGGCCAGCCCATCTCCGTTTCCAAAACCGCCAACCTCAAACAGAGCCTGTTGGTCACCGGATTTGCTTACGACGTTGCGCAATCGGACGACGACAACCTCGACCATTTTCGAAACTTTATCAAAGCCTCGCAAGGCGTGCGGCGCCCAGGGTCGGCGGCTATGGACCTGGTTTACACGGCGTTGGGTCGCTTCGAGGGATTTTGGGAAATGAAGCTTCGCCCGTGGGATATGGCGGCGGGCAAGTTGATCGTGGAGGAAGCCGGCGGACGCGTTACCCGTTTCGACGGTTTGCCGCAAAGCATTTACGATAATGAAATCCTGGCGACCAACGGTTTGGTGCACGAGGCAATGGTCGAGGTTTTGCGGCGGAGTAAATAGTTTTAATCATCCGCCTGTTTGATCAGGTAGGTGTAGCCGTTCAGGCCTTCCTTGTAGAATTCGAGAAAGGAGTCCGCCTCCTTTTGGGTGATGCCGCCGTTGTGCACGCTGTTGATCAAAAATCCCGCCATGCGCCCCGCCAACTCGTCCGCCCGGAAAGACACATAATCCAATACGTCCGTCACGTTTTCCCCCCGGATAATTTGTTCATACTTCAGAGAGCCGTCGGGCTGGATTGAAACGTGAAAGGTGTTGGTGTCGCCGAACAGGTTGTGCAGATCGCCCAGGATTTCCTGATAGGCCCCGGCCAGGAAAATCCCGATCCGATACGGTTGTTGGGGCTGTAAAGAATGCACGGGCAGGGTGTTTGCCGAACGGTGATGGCCGATGAACAAATCGATCTTCCCGTCGGAATCGCAGGTGATGTCTTCCAGCGTGGCTTGGCGGTCGGGTTCTTCGTTCAAGCGTTGCAGGGGGACGATGGGGAAAACATGGTCGATTGCCCAGGAGTCCGGTAGCGATTGAAACACGGAAAAGTTGCAAAAGTATTTGTCGGCCAGACTTTTGTCCAGCGAACTCAATTCTTCCGGCATGAATTTCAGACGCGCCGCCAGTTTTTGAATTTTTCTGGCAGTTCCCCAAAAAATTTTTTCCGCCACGGCGCGGTCCTGGAGTCCGACGAGTCCTTGTAGAAACTGGGTTTGGGCTTCTTCCTTTAAATTCACCGCGTCGTGCCAGGATTCGGTGATGTTTTTGTTCGAGGCCTGCTCCCATACATAATACAATTCATGAACCACGCTGGGAGCTTCCTCGGGTATTTCGATACGGCCTTCCATTTCCGGAAAAGAAGCGACGTCCAAAACGTTGAACACCAGAATGGAATGGTACGCGGTCATGGCGCGTCCCGATTCGGAAATCAAATGCGGATGGGGCAGGTCTTCCTCCTGACATATTTCATGGATGTGGTACACCACGTCGTTGGCGTATTCCTGCACCGAATAGTTTGCGCTGGAAGACGCCTTCGACCGCGTCCCGTCGTAATCCACGCCCAAACCGCCGCCCACGTCGATGTATTGAATGGCGCAACCCAGCTTGAGCAATTCCGAGTAATATCGTCCGACCTCTTTCAGGCTGTTTTTGATGCGTTGGATGTTGGTGATTTGACTTCCCAGGTGAAAGTGAATTAATTTAACGCATTCCATCGCGTTTTCTTTCCGGGCGATTTCGAGGGCTTCGATCAGTTCCGTGGGACTGAGTCCAAACTTGGAATGCTCGCCGCCTGAAGTGGCCCAACGACCGGAACCGGAACTGACCAGTTTGATTCGCAGACCGATGTTGGGGCGAATATTCAGCTCCTGCGCCACCTTCAATATGATTTTTATTTCCGAGGTTTTTTCGACGACGATGAATACTTTGCGTCCCAGTTTTTGTCCCATCAACGCCAGACGAATGAAAGCCTCGTCCTTGTAACCGTTGCAGATGAGCAGGGCGGCGGGGTTGTCCATGATGGCGAGACAGGCGTGCAGTTCGGGTTTGGAGCCGGCCTCGAGTCCAATGTTGTACTCCCTTCCAAATTTAACAATTTCCTCGACCACCTGCCTTTGCTGGTTGACCTTTATCGGATAAACGCCGTGGTATTCTCCGGTAAAATTATGGTCGTCGATGGCCTTGCGAAAAGCCGTGGTCAGGTTGTGGATGCTGGACCGGAGGATGTCCGAAAAACGGATCAGCGCGGGAAGGGAATATCCCTTGGAACAAATATCGTCGACCAAATGTTTTAAGTCCACCACCTGGTTTCTATTGTTGTGGGGGCGGACGACGACATGTCCGGCTTCATTGATTCCAAAATAGCCGCAACCCCAGCCTTCAATGTTGTAAAGCTCAAGGGACTTTTCAATACTCCATTTTTCCATGGGCGGCATACCGTGACGAGTTCTGTTTCTGATTTAACGAATATTTTAAATTAGATTTCCGGCGCATAAATGTCAAATCAATTAATGCGGCGCGACGTTTATTTTTCCGTCCGGTTTCCGGCGCGGTCGCCCTGAAAATTATGATATAAACTTGACCTGTACTTGTTCAATCAACCTGGAGCAGGAATGAAAATCGAAAATGTGGAAGTAAGAAAAATTACGGAGGAATTCGGCGCTCCCGTTTACGTATACAGCATGGAGGCGCTGAGAGCCGCTATTGCGGAAATTAAACCTCTGGCGCCCGTCGTGCGCTACGCCATGAAGGCCAACTCGAACCGTCGCATCCTTAAGGAAATGCTGGCGCAGGGCGTCAAGATCGACGCTGTCAGCGTTCTCGAAGCGCAACGCGCCTTGCGCGTCGGTTTTAAACCGGAGGACGTCTGTTTTACCAGCGACGTGTTCTTCAACGCCGGCGAAGTCGACTACTGTCTGGAAAATGGAATTTATTGCAATTGCGGAACGCTGGGGATGCTCCGCGAATACGGTCAGGCGCAAAGCCGCCTGGGCAAAGGATCGAACGAAGTTTCCATCCGAATCAATCCAGGCGAAGGAGCGGGGCACTCAAAAAAAACCAATACCGGCGGACCTTACAGCAAGCATGGGATCTGGCACGAAAACCTCGACGAAGCCAAAGCCATTGCTAAAGAGTACGGGCTGAAAATAACCGGAGCGCATATTCATATCGGTTCCGGCGGGGACATGGAACACCTCAAGCGCCTCACCGGCAAGCTGGTGGACTTTGCCAAACAGTTTGAGGATTTGCAAATCGTAAACTTTGGCGGCGGGCTTCCCTATCAGTATCGGACGGATTTGCCGCAGGCCGAAATTGCCGATTACAAACCGATTTTGCGGGAACGGGTCGAAATTCTGGAAAAACATTTTGGGCGAAAAATCGTCTGCGAGATCGAGCCGGGCAGACGCTTTGTCGCGGGATGCGGTTATCTATTGGGCGAGGTGCGCTCTTTAAATCACACGTTCGACGAGTCCGGCAAGCGGCTGGATTATGTGCTGACCAATATCGGGTTTTGCCATTTGATTCGGCCCATGGCCTACGGCAGTTACCATCCGATCTGGTTTGACGGCGAGGATTTGGGACCGGAACAGGAGTTGATTGTCGCGGGGCCGGTCTGTGAATCGGGCGACGTTTTGACTCAAGAGAATGAAATGCCTGTTCCTAGAAAACTCCCCATGCCCAGGGCGGGGGATGTCGTCGTGGTCGGCGGGGCAGGGGCTTATGGCATGGTCATGGCTTCCAACTACAACACTCAGCCTTTGATTCCGGAAGCGATAGTCGACGGCGACGAGGCGACTCTCACGCGCCGCAGGCAGACCCTGGACGATATATTACAAGAGGAAGTTTTGGAATAAAATAAAGTGACCCGAATTCCCCCAGCCCCCTTTGCAAGGAGGAGAAGGCTATTATTTTGCAAATAGGGGATCGATCTTCTGCGCCATCTGCACGTCGGCCAGGGTCACTCCGCTGGCGGTATGCGTCCAGTACCTCACGGTGATGCGTTTGTAGTTGATGAAAATGTCCGGATGGTGATTCTCCGCTTCCGCCGCTTCCGCCACCTTGTGGACGAACTCGATTCCTCCCATGAATTGGGCCGCGTGATAGACCCGTTCAATATGGTTCAAGCCTTTTTCATTCTTTCCCGTTTTCCATTCGGGCGCCATTTCTTTTAGTTTTGCTTCCAACTCGTCCGCCGTTAAAGCGCTTTTCTCGACCATGGTTTCTCCGCAAGATTATTGTGGGTCCAAAATCCTGTTCAGTTTAGCTCTCAGGGTTTTGGGATGGACTTTGAATTTGAAACTCTCCTCGCCGTTGATCAACACAACGGGAATCTTTTCTCCATATTGTTCCATTAAGGCTTCGCTCTCCGCGATATCGGTCAGCGTAATGCTTGCCGCCGGATATTCTTTCAAAACTTTGTCGACGATTTCCTTGGCGTCGTCGCACAGGCAACAATCGCTCTTGGTCATGATCTCGATCTGGATTGCAGAGTCGGCGGATCCGTTCATACCGTCACATGGAATGGGACATGGAGGTGAATTTCCCCCACAGGATGAACGTGACAAAAAACAATAGCGTCGCCGCCAGGACGGCCATGGCTCTGGGGCGTTTTCTCCAGTGGGTTTCCTCGTCCCGGTCGACAAATGGCACGGCGGCCAGCATGAAGAGGAACAGGGGCGGCACAAAAATCAGGGTGGGCACCCACAAATTTTCCAGCGCGTAAATCCAAACGAATTGCCAGGGCGGCTTGGTGACTTCCATTCCCAATACCGGCTGGTCGCCCAGGGGCGGGGCGATCAAAAAGGCCAGCAGAAAAATAACCGCAATCGTTCCGGCGCCGGTCCTCCGGAGATACGCCATGTGTTGGGTGAACTTGATCATCCTGCCGCCATTGGGCCGGTCGGGAAGATTGGAGAGTTTGTGATGCTTGATCAAAAAGGTATGCAGTCCGATCAAAACAACGCCGGCAATGGGCAGAAGGGAAATGTGCGCCATGTACAGGCGCGCTATCATGGGAACGCCGGGAGCGAATTCCTCCGATACGGGAAGCCCCAAAATCCCCAGCTTCTCCGCCACCCATTGGAAATGTATGAACGCTTCGTAGCCTTCCTGGTCCCACTTGATCACGGTTCCGGTGAACAGCAGACCGATGACGACGATCAGCAACGCCACGCCGACGAGCCAGTTGGCCTCGCGAGGTTTTTTGTAGGAAGCCGTGACGTACACGCGGATCATGTGAAGGACCAGCGTGACTGTCAACACCTCCGCCGACCAGAAGTGGACGCCGCGCAAATACCAGCCGAGATAGACCTGGTCCACGAGGTAATGCAAACTTCGGTTGGCGGCTTCGGGATCGGGAATGAAAAACTGGGCCAACAGCATTCCGCTCAACACCAGCAGGGCGAACGCGGTGGCCGTCATGCCGCCCAGGGAATAGGGGAGGGTGTTGGCGTGTTCGGGAATGTCGTATTCCAGAACTTCCAGTCCCAGGCGGTGTTTGAAGACTTCCAGAATCTGATTGATCATGAGTCCGGCCTAAAAGTGAATCATTCGTTGGGCCTTATCACGGTCAACGCGACGAATCCCAAACCGACCAGAAGGGTGATTCCCAAAGCCGCGCGATAACCTTTTCGGGACGAGGAGACCCATTCATGGCTGGAAACTTCCACCTCTGGCATTTTATGTCCGGTGTGTTCGCCCGCGCTTTCCGTATGGCCCGGCTCATGTTGCATGCCGCCCATGTCCATGGAACCCAGCCCCAGGTCCGGCGACCCATTATCCAGTCCCGGCAAACCTTGCCCGGTCATGGGGGAGCTTTCCTCCTCAACGGCGTACATCGAGTCCATTGAGTCCAGTTCTTTTGCCGCCGGCGCCTCGTCGGCCTTCATCAAGGCGTCAAGCGCCTTTTTTTCGGAATGGCCGCCGCCGTGGGCATGGCTGGGATATGGAAAGAGATAGGCAATAAATAGAAAGGCAAAAAGTAGAGAGACGGATCGTCGCGTCATATCAGGAGCCTTCGAGCATTTGTTCAAACGCGGAGATGGCTTCGTCCGTGTCCCATTCCCTGGGACCGATCGCTTTATGGACGATGAGTCCGGTGCGGTCGAGAATAAAAGTTTCCGGGACGCCGGTGGTTTTGTATTTCTTTTTCGCCAACTTGCTATCCGGATCCAGCAATACCGGAAAAGTGAGATTGTATTGTTTCATGAATGGCTCGATCAGCGAT
>JAJDBD010000124.1 GCA_029261575.1 Nitrospinaceae bacterium
AAATGGCGGCGCGGAAAAACAATATTGCGCAATTCCCGGCTCAACCTTATAATAAAGTATTGATCGTCATCGAAATTTATTATTACACCCGCGACAAACCATGCACATACTCGATCAGGTCAGGCTGTTTGAAGGTTTGAGCGAAGACGAGCTGAATGCCGTCCAGGCCCTGGCGTTTCCTCTAAAAGTCGAAAAGGACGATTTTGTATTTCGGGAAGAGAGCCTGGGACACCAGCTTTACGTCGTCCTCGACGGACAAATCAAGATTGTGGTCGACAACCAATTGTATGGAGAATCCGATTTAACGGTTTCCATTCTCTCCGACTTCGACATATTTGGCGAGTTTTGCATTTTCGACGATTTGCCCCGGTCCGCCTCCGCCCTCGCCGGAAAAACCACATCCCTGCTGGAGTTTCATAAAGCGGACTTGCTGGAATTTTTTGAGAAGGAAGCCCGCATCGGCCAGAAAATAATGGTCAACCTTGGAAAAATTCTTTGCGAACGTCTACGTTCCATGGACAAGGTTCTGAAAGGCAGTTGGTAGAACCGGGCAACGCCCGGTGGAAAAGTTAGAGATGTAAGATCACCGAACCCGGAATCATTTCCCCTAAACATTACACTATTTGGCCCCGGCGCCTCGCCGGTCGGGCAACGCCCGGTGGAAAAGTTAGAGATGCAAGATCACCGCAGTTTGTAACTTTACCCAAATAAGTAGCGCTAGCAGGGCGCTGAAAAACTCTCAAAATCGTCATTGCGAGCGGAGCGAAGCAATCCAGAAAGCTGGATCGCCGCGCCGCCACAGGGCGGCTCGCGATGACATTCAGAGTGAAGGACTCAGAATGACATACAAAATAGTTTTTCAGCGCCCTGCTAGTTGCCTCCAGGCGCTTGCCTGGCCCCATCGAGCTTCGCCGCCAGAAAAATTGTCGTCCCTTTCCTTTCCACCAGAAACAACACCGTATCCCCAGCTTCCGTTTCCTCCTGGAGACGGTGAAAATCCGACAGGTTTTTAACGGCTTGCCTGTTCACTTCTAAAATCAGATCGCCTTTACGAAAACCGGCCCGTTGCCCCGCCTTGCCGGGATGAACGCGGGCGACCCATACGCCGCTCGATTTTTTTAATCGACCGCTTTGCGCCGTCTCCGGGGGGGCGGTTTGGATTTCCAGACCAAATCGTCCAAAGGAATTCAAAGTCTCTTCCAGCGTCCCCAACACCGCTTCCACCGTTAACGTTTTTCCGTCGCGCAGAACTTTAAGTTTAACCCCGTCGCCCGGAGACAACCTGGAAATCTCCTCCTGAAAGTCGCCGCTGTTTTCGATCATCTTCTCATTAAATCCAAGCGCCACATCGCCGATTTTGAGTCCGGCTTTATGCGCGGGGCTGTTGGGAATAACGTCGACCACCTGGACGCCCTGCGCTTGTTTCATCCCCAGGTTCTCGGCGGTTGTAGCGGAAACGCCGTGGTAAATAATACCCAACCAGGCCCGTTTCGGCTGGCCGAGGCCAAGCTTTCTTTCTCCTCTGGAACCGATGGTGATGTTCAGCGCCGTTTTTTTCTTATCCCGGATTATCTCCATTGGGACGCTCATCCTCGGATCGAGGCCTTTAACCTGCTCGCCAAAGGACTTTAAAGAATCCACCTCCCGACCGTTGAAACGAACGACGACGTCCCCTCTTTGCAATCCCGCCTGATGGGCCGGTCCGCCGGGCGTAAGCTCGATCGCCTGGGCGCCGTCTCCCTTTTTCAGTCCCAGCGTTTCGGCCAGACCTTTGGGAACCTCGCTCACCTCCAGCCCCAACCAACCCTCCGCAGGGTCCGGAAGGGACGCCTGTTTTTCCTTATCCTCCAAAACGCCGATCGTCGCTGTCAACGTCCTTCTTTTTCCGTCGCGGATTATCTCGACCTGCACGGTTGAACCCGGCGTTGCGGACGCGGTTTTTTTGGATAGATCCTCTTTCGACTCCACCAGCTTGCCGTCAAAATTTACCAGAACGTCTCCTCGTTTTATTCCCGCCTTTTGCGCGGGACCGTCGAAGACCACTTCGCCCGCCAAGACCCCGGACTTTAATCCATAGGACTCCGCCAACTCCGGGCGAACGTCCTGCGCCATCAACCCGAGATAGCCGCGAACCACTTTGCCCATTTTGCGCAGGTCGGGGAGAATTTTTTTTGCCAGATTGATGGGAATGGCAAATCCAATGCCGACATTTCCTCCGGCGTTTCCAGCGATGATGGCGGTATTGATCCCAATCACCTCGCCCTTGATATTGAGCAAGGGACCGCCGCTGTTTCCGGGATTGATCGACGCGTCGGTTTGTATGAATTCTTCATAAGGCTCGGAACCGATATTTCTTTCCATCGCGCTCACCACCCCCACCGTGACGGTATGGTCGAGGTTGAAAGGATTGCCGATGGCGATCACCCATTGCCCCACCTTGAGGTCGTCGGAGTCCCCGAACTCTAAATAAGGAAATTTTTTTGACGGAGAATCCTCTTGAATGATTTTGAGCAAAGCGATATCCGCCTTGGAATCCGCCCCCACCAAAACGGCGGAATACTCCACTTCCTCGCCGCCTTCCAGCGCTGCGATCTTGATATCCTCGCCGCCGTCCACCACATGGTGATTGGTGAGGACATGACCTTGCGCGTCTATGATGAATCCGGAACCCGCCCCACGCGGAATATCCGGCGGAAGTTCGCCTCCGAAGAACTTATCCAAATAATCCTGAAAGGCGTCCGGTAAATTTTTTGAACCGGGCGACCGGCGGCTGGACTTAAAACTCACATTGACCACCGCCGGGTTTTTTGTTTTGGCGATTTCCACAAAAACGTCGCCGCCCATGGGATGGCTTTTAGAACTCAAAGCCAACGCGGAATCCGGAGAATAAAACCCAAGCGTCAACAACCAGGCGAATACCACCCATATGCTGGCGCGAGACAAAAGGCTTGGCGAAAGGGAATGCATGAGGCGTTCACTGTAAAATTGAAGGGAGGCGATTGTGTTCAGCGTGGACAATCCAAACAAATTTTTTATGCCTTATTATATTATCCCCATCAGAGCCTTTACAATATCTATTCATTCGCCGCCTTTCATCGAACAATTAAGGTTGACTCCGATTTTGCGATTCAAGATAATCAACCGGCTATGAGTTTTTTTATCACCGCACTGGGTTTGATGATGATTTTCGAGGGAATTCCCTATTTCTGTTTCCCAAAACAGGTCAAGGAGTTCGCGCAAAAATTACCCGGCATTGAAAACGGCGTCTTGCGCATAATCGGTTTGGCGATCATGCTCCTCGGCCTCGTTGCGGTGTACTGGGGGAAATCGATGGCCGATATAGGTTGATTCCATGCTAAAAAAAATCGCTCAACTTTTGGCTCTTGGCGCTTTGTCTGCCATGACGGCCTGCGCGGCCATGCAAACCCAAACCCCGGCGCAGGCCCCCAGCCAGGAAGAAGTTTCCCGGCATTATCGTTTTCCCGACGTCCCTTTTCCCCAGGATTTCAAACTCGACCGGGACAAATCCTTTATCTATGAAGCCAAGGAATCCGCCACTAAAGTGGGCCGATTGGTTTATACGGGCTACGACAATATTACCAACGTCGTGGATTTTTACCAAAACGAAATGATCAATAACGGCTGGACCGAGGTGCGCATCATCGAACATTCCGGGACCATCATGTTGTTTGAAAAGGAAAGCAAGATTTGCCACGTCATCGTCCAGTCCGGCTTTGCCACCGCCACGGTGGAAATCCAGATTGGACCCCGGTAAAGCGACCGTCGGCGCGTTAACCGACGCCGATTTTTTGTTCCGTCCAGATTTATCATGACCGCCAACCGAGAATCTCCCAGGCAATTAATTTTAAATTTCCCCGCCTCGCCCGAATACAGCTTTTCAAATTTCATCGTCTCGGACAGTTCCCGCTTCGCCTTCGACGCCGCCCAAAACATTTGCTCGGAAAAACCGGTCGGCTATCAAACCCTCTACATTGCAGGCGGCAAGGGCCTGGGGAAAACCCATCTGCTGATCGCCATTGGCAACCGGCTGGCGGAAACCGGGACCAACGCGCGCGCCTTGTACTTGTCCTCGCCGGAATTTGTCGACAAACTTGAAAACCAGGAACAGGCCGACGCCAACGATATGGTCAAACGACTGGGGGACGCGGATTTTCTTTTGGTGGACGACGTTGATTGCCTGGCCGGGCACAAGCCCTCCCAGGAAAAATTGTATTTCATTTACAACGCGTTGGTGGAGCAGGGCAAAAAAATCGTTTTCACCGGCAAGCAGATTCCCGGCGACCTCGCGCAAACAGAAAGCTTTCTCACCTCTCGTTTCAAGTGGGGGATGACGGCGGAACTGAAACCCATGGACGAGGAAACCACGGTCCAGGTGATACAAAAGATTTGCCGCGAGACGGGGCTTGCCCTGCCGGAAAAAATTCTCACTTATTTGCTGACCCGGCTTCCGCGGGATTTCCCCTCCATTCGCGCCTCCCTGGCGGCCATTAACGCGGAGTCGCTGGAGAAGAAAAGTAAAGTCACCCTGCCGCTTGTCAAATCGGCTCTGCACCTATCCTGAATCAAGAGAAAAACATGAACCCGGATTTTGGCAACATCGCATCGACATTGGAAAAACAGGCGCAGGAAATCCCCGACGTGCCCGCGCTTCACGTTTTAAAAGGCGCGCATTGCGATAGCGTCAGTTTCTCCCAACTGGAACAAGAAAGCCGAAAAATCGCCGCCGGACTGGACCGGCTGGGCGTCGGCAAGGGAACCCGCGTTTTGGTGATGGTTTCTCCGGGAATCGAATTCACCGCCGCGACCTTTGCCTTGTTCAAAACCGGGGCGGTTCCCGTGCTTATCGACCCCGGACTGGGAAAGGAAAGCGTGTTAAAAGGGATCGAGGAAGCCGCGCCCACGGTCATGATCGGCGTCGCCAAAGCCCATATCGCCCGTCTGCTGTACCAACGATCATTTAAAAGCATCGAGACAAATATCACCGTCGGAACGAAATGGTTTTGGGGCGGGCATACGTTGGAACAGGTAAAACAATTGGGAGAAAGAAGTTTTGAAACGACGCCGACTCGGAGCGACGATCCCGCCGCCATCCTTTTCACCAGCGGCAGTACCGGTCCGGCGAAAGGCGTGCTCTATACCCACGCCATGTTTTTAAATCAGGTCGAAGCGATCCGGAAGCTTTATGGCATTCGGCAAAAAGACGTCGAACTCCCCACGTTCCCGCTGTTCGCCCTGTTTGCCGTAGGCATGGGCATGACCTGCGTGATTCCGGACATGGACCCGACCCGCCCGGCGCAGGTGGACCCGGTAAAAATCGTTCGGGCCGTGAAGCAGTTTAAGGTCGTCAGTAGTTTCGGGTCGCCCGCCTTGTGGGACACTGTGAGCCGGTATTGCCTGAAAAATAATTTATGTCTACCCGGACTCAAAAGAATCCTGATGGCCGGAGCGCCCGTTTCCGGCAAGCTTCTCAAAAGCTTCGATTCCATACTCGACGCGGACGCTAAAATTTTTACGCCCTACGGCGCCACCGAATCGTTGCCGCTGGCCTCCATCGAACGGAGCGAAATACTAAACGCGACATGGGAGCAAAGCCAGCAGGGTAAAGGATTTTGCGTCGGCCAACCGGTTGACGGCGTCGCAGTAAAAATCATCGGCGTCACGGACGAGCCGATCGAACGTTGGGAAAATGAATTGGAAATTTCTCGAGGTGAAATCGGGGAGATTGTCGTCAAAAGTCCGTGGACCACGCGCGAGTATTTTCGTCGGGAGGAAGCCACCCGGCTGTCAAAAATCCAGGACGGCGATTCTTTCTGGCATCGCATGGGCGACGTGGGTTATCTCGACGACCAAAACCGTTTATGGTTCTGCGGCAGGAAAAGTCAGCGCGTGGTTACAGAAAAAGGCGTAATGTTCACCATTCCCTGCGAAGCGATTTTCAACCGCCGCCCCGAAGTCCGGCGCTCCGCCCTGGTCGGCGTCGGCAAAAAGTCCGATCAGCAAGCGGCTATCGTGATCCAACCGGAGGACCCGGCGATCCTTAACGACGCGACGCGGATGAACAATTTAAAATCCGAATTGATGCAACAAGCGGAGGGAAACCCGCTGACGAAAGACATAAAACATTTGCTGTTTCATCCCGATTTCCCGGTGGACGTCCGGCACAACGCAAAAATTTTCCGGGAAAAGCTGGCCGTCTGGGCGGAAGTGGAATTGAGGAAGAACGGATAATGCCCCGTCCGCGTTGGGAGCTTTGCATAAGTACAAATTGACGGCTCAAACGACTTGTCAAACAAAACAGGAAGGCCTTCGGCCTCATGAAATCCCCCTCACCTTCATCCTCTCCCCCGATGGGGAGAGGAATAAAAGAAGCGGCTTGCCTCAAGTATTAGCGTAGCTTCTAAGAGCAACGTCCAAAATAAAAACCTTTAATAACTCCTCTCCCTTGAGGGGAGAGGGCTGGGTGAGGGTGAAAAGTATTTTTCCTTTGTGGTCAAGACGAGATTTGCCCCATACCAAATCCTAGACCACCGTCCACCTAAATTCGCCCCTTTTTAGGGACGGCTATTTATTAAACCCTAGCATTAAAGCACATACTACCGCTATTTCAGAAATTGCTAAATGATCCACTTCTTTTATATCTAATACTGCCGTCGATATACAAATCACAAGGGAGCCTGCCCGTTCCTTTAAAATTTTCGCATTATTTTCGAATAGCAAACCCTTCTTTTGTTTTGGTGTTAACGTCACAATAAAATCAGCGCAAGTCGCCAATTTATTCTTGATAACTGCGTTTTTCCATTCTTTTATATTTTTTTTATGTAACGTCCCACCATCATACCACTCTTCTCCAAGGACCGGACTAACAGTCATTTGAATAATACCCATAAGAAAAAAGCAAATAACTATTACAGAGCGAAATTTAATTTCCACAAGGCCTCCTAAAGCATTCGCCGCTTATCAAATTAAGTTAAAATTGCTTATTGTAAAATGGCATAGCAAAATGGACGCGCACGAGGCTATTGCGCTTCCTTGAGGTGGGCCAATACCTGGTCCAAAAGTTCTTGCGAGAACAGTTTTCCCGTCAGGCTTTTTCGGACGTCCACGCCGACTTTTTGAAACCGCGCCAACTCAGCCTTCGTGGGAGCGGGCGCCCGCTGTAATCCGTTTTTCAACATCACTTCAATTGACTTGTCGTTGTCTTCGCGGGTTCTTTCGACGAGCCGCTGAAGGGATTTCTTGCCAATATCCAAAAGCGCCCGGCGGTGTTTTTCGGGAATTTCGTTGAACCGCTTTTTGGAAATCAACACGGCGCCGGTGGAATTTCCCATGCGCACCCGGGACATGTATTTGACCTTGGTGAACCATTGGAAGGCCAGCGCGCCCACGGGCGAGGCGTAAAAGGTGTCGATCATCCCGGTTTGCAGGGAGAGCATGACGTCGGGCAGAGCCAGCGGAAAGGGCGAAACGTTTAAGGATTTATAAGCCGCCTCGACCAGCGGGTCGCCTTGCCACATCCAGGATTTCGCGGGTTTTAAATCGTCCACCGTCTGCACGGGATAGTTGGAAAAAAAATAAATCCAACCCACCGGCGCCCATCCCAAAAGAACGTAACCTTCCTCGTCGAACTTCCCGGCAAAATACTCGGTCGTCTTTTCGTAAACGTTTTGGATTTGTTCGTCGTTGTCGAAAAGAAACGGCAGGTCCAGAACGCGGACCTCCGGGAGGATCTCGCCCAATCCCACTCCGGTAAACCCGGCGCCGTGGACTTGGCCGATGCGCATTTTACGGATCACGTCCTTTTCGTCGCCGGACACTCCGCCGGAATAAAACTTGAACCGCAACTCGTTCCCCGTCGCCTTGCCCAGGGCTTTATCCATGCGATGCATTTCCTGCATCCAGGTCGATCCCTCGGGAGCCAGCGTGGCGAATTTAATATATTCTTTCCCTCCGGCGAGGACTTCGCCCGAAAGCAATCCAATCGAAAGAAGCGAAAAGGCCAACACGAAGGTTCGTCGCCGACTCATTCGTTGAAAAATATTCATAGGGCAGGTTTTCCGTTCAGGAGGGAGTTTTAAAATTCAAAAAATATCGTTTGCGGAGTCCAATAATTTCCCGGCTTTGATTTTGGCGATTTCGTTGGCCAGTCGCCGTTCGGGCAGGACGTCCGCGGGCGTCTCTAATACCCTGTTCAACAACCGCTCGAACAGTTCCCGGTCGCGTGTAGTAACGGCCACGGTTTTAGCGTACCAGAAAAGCGTGGGCAGAAATTTGTTTTGTCCGAGGTCCAGGCTTTTCTCGAAATGCGCCCTGGCCTTGTCCGGGTCGCCGCCCAACAGCTTGGTCCGGCCTCCGTAAAAAGCGCCCAAAAGCAAATCCGGCCCGCCATACATAAACGTTTCATCCAGTTCGCGGATCCGGAGCGCCAGAGCCTCCACTTTGGAAATATCCGCCAACGCTTCCGGGTTGTGCAGGTTCAGGTTCAGCCAACCCGCCCAGCTTTGCGTCAACCAGAACAGGCCGGGCATGGCATCGACTTCAAATTCCCGCAACGCCTCGGGAAATTCTTTTATAGAAACTGCGGCCAGGTTTTGCCCGTTTTCATACCCGGCCAGACTCCGTAACGCGTACCGCTTGCCGCGCAAATACAGGGCGGAGGCTCTTTCCGGATCGTCGTCCTCCACATAAGCGAAGGCGTATTTGCAATATCCTTCCGCCAGGGCGTGGAGCAGTTGCAAATTATTTCCATCGGACTCCAACAGCCCTTCCATGAATTTTAAATTGGCGGGGATCGCCCGTTCCGCAAGGACGGGATCGCTCTCTTGTTGAATCGATCTAATTTGCCCGTCCATCAAAGTACCGGTCATGCGCACGGCAAGTTGTTGCGTGGAGCATCCCGTTGCCGCAAGAAATATTATTAGAATGAGGTATTGAAAAGTTTTCATGACCGAAGGATCATATCAAAAGGCTTGTCGCCCAACAACCGGCGGCGCGGATTTTTGACAGGAAACGCGGGAATTGATATGATTCCATTGTTGGCGGATTCGGCAACAAACCTCAAACTCTTCAGCTAACTCAAGACCACTATGAAATCTAAAACCAGCCAGGACAGTTCCCGATTAATGAAAAAATGCCTGATCGGCGGAGGACTGGTTTTTGTTCTGGTCGGCGTCGTCCGTCAATGGCCGGTTCTGGGCGGCACTTATATGGAATTTATCGAAGGCAAGGGATATTTATCCCTGATGCTCGGACTCATAATGATCGTTCTCGCGTTCTCCGTCCGGCTCCTGATGGACGAAGACGACGACTGATCGAATCGCCAACCCTTTCAAGATGGCGGGAAATCATGGCTTCCGACGAACACGAAGAAATTGAGGGACAGGGGTTTACCATTAAAGACAACCGCTCCTCGCAAAAA
>JAJDBD010000125.1 GCA_029261575.1 Nitrospinaceae bacterium
TGTAACAAGGAATACGACCAGCCCACGCCGGACGGTTTTTGTAGCAACCAGCCGGACTGCGAATACGGCTCCGGCTGGCTGAAGGAAGTCAAAGACGCTCCCGCGTCGGAAGCGGGTTCCGCAACCGACGAAGCGACCGCCCCGGCCCCGGCGCCTGAACCCATCGGATTCGAAAACGAGGTCGGGCTTTGCATTTTGATGATGGACGGATCCCTCTCCATGGGCGATCTGGCGTTCCCCACCACCGACTATCCGGGGGACAAGTTCCAACTGGTTTCCATGAACGCGGCAGGCGGCGTCTGGTCCCTGAAAAACATCACCCAGGCGGAAAACGCGCTCATCGCTCTGTGCGTCTTTGGCGGGGGACCCAAACTGGAATGGATTAAAAGCGTCCGGGAAATCGTCGACGACTACGGCGACGAAGCGGCCTTCGGCGAATACATCCGGTTGATTCTGGAAACGAAAACGCCGGAACCGCGCACCACCAACCTCAACGAAGCTTTAAAACTCGCCCACGAAATTTATCAGGCGTATCTGAAAGGCGACCTTTCCGAACACGGCGGAATAAAAGACTTCAAACCGCTGGTCCACAAGGCGGTGCGGGTCGGCGGCGCACAGGGAGAAGAAGATTTCATCTCCATCCCCAACGCGCGGGTGTTGATCTACACCGACGGCGAACACAACGTCACCGCTGCGGTGCGCAACCCGTTTGCCGAAGAGGAGCAATCGGTTTTGCTCTCGGCGTTCATCGGCGAGGAAGACGGCAAAGGCGTCCGGCAAATGCAAAAGATGGCCGCCGTCTGCCCCAAACACGCGCCAGCGCAGGGGTTTTTTCTGATCCACAGCCCGGAACGCATCCAGACCTTGAAGGGATTGTTCCGCATGGCCTCCGGCGCTTCTGGATTCTGCCCGTCCTGTCTGCTGATGGAACAACCAGGCGCCGGCGAGGCGCCGGAGCCGGAAAAAACCGACGAGGCGCCAGAGCCAGTAGAAACGACTAATTCGGGAAACGCTCCGGACCAGCAAGCAATTGTAGAGGTGCAACCAACGATAAACGCCAATGAACAGGGATAATTTCACCGTTCGCAATATCGACGTAATATAAGATTAATTTTTCCCAAAAAAATTTTTGTAATATTAAATTCAGATAACGCATATAATAAAATCGTGTTTTAGACTGAAATTTTTTTCAACCCAAGCGCTATATCATATAAACCTTCAAAATTACATCGCTCGTTAAATGGGAAATTCAGAAGAAAAATACCCACACCTTCCTGGATATAATGCTCCTCCTGTAATTGAAGTTGTATCTGGCATAACTTTCGAAAGATTAGAAAGGTTTAAAATTCCGTATTTCGGGAAATTTTGGAATAAAATTGCCGACGAATTTCCGGGTTGTGAGCACGCCCCCCCTTTGGATTTTGGCAAACCATCTATCGATGATCCAGTAACAGGTTTCCCCCTTCCTAGAGTTTGGTATATAAACGAATCGAAAGATAAATTAATTCAACTTCAATTAAATAAATTCTTTTTTAATTGGAGGAAAATGGAAGAGGCACACATATATCCCTCGTTTGAAAAAATAAGCGAGCAATTTAATAATTATTTGAATGTTTTTTGGAGTTTTTTAAACGAACTGAACTTGAATCAACCTAATGTCCTTTCCTGCGAGTTAACCTATATAAATCATATTGCTTTAAATGAAGGTTACAATAAGGTTGAAGATATTGGACTTATTTTCCCAGATTTTGTTTGGCGCAATAGCGAAAATAGATTTTTAAAAAATCCAAATCAGGGAAGCATACAATTTAATTTTCAATTGCCAGAAGATAAAGGTCAGTTTTTAATAAAATTAAACAGCGCGACCCGGAGGATAGATAAATCTCCTATGCTTGTTTTAGAAATTTCTGCCCAAGGGTTAGGCGGGAATAAAAGCCCGGAAGCTATGGCTGATTGGTTTGAATTGGCGCATGAATGGATTGTGAAAAGTTTTGAAGATCTAACAAATAAGAATATTCAGGATAAAATTTGGAGAAAACATGTCCGCAGCTAATTATTGGGGCACACAAAACATTCAAAAATATGAAAACGTTAAAAGGTTTGTTATAGGGAGAAATGCTTTAAATAACCTTTCTTCCTATTATGATTACCACACAAACATTTCGGGCAAAAGTTATCCAGATGAAGAAGAATTTGGTGTTGTTAAAACTAAAAAGAAATTAGCGCGATTTATTGCTACAGATAAAAAAGAAGGTCCTACTGATTTGGAAGAAGGGGAAGATGATCTCTTGTTTCCATCAGTCACCACCACGAATCCATTATATGGTTTGTATCAAAGTGGGCTTGAGGACGATAATCCAAATACGGGTTTATCATGGCAGGAAATTTATAAAAAGTTTTCAGAAGAAAGCCCTTTTGCCATTGTTGACGATTTTCGAGATAACGACGCTAAAGTTGTCGAACTTATTTCCTTTATCAGGAAATTTCTTAAAGCCCCTTATAGCTCTAAACTGTCAAAGCGAATTGAAATATTATTTGAATACTCCAACGAAGATCCAGAAGAACCGGAAATATCAACCGAATCGCTTCAAAACTTTGTGGCTTTTATTCAAGCTTTCCAAAATTTAACGTATCCAGATGTGGTGTTAAGCCCATCGGGGAATATTGTTTCTGAATGGAGAGCCGATCCTAACAGGCATTTCAGCGCAGAGTTTCTTCCAAGCGGTGAAGTTCGATTTGTAATTTTTAAACCAAACACTTTCAATCAAGAAAGACCAATTAGATTGTCTGGATTGGCGCCGTGGGAAAGCTTATCGGATATCATTAGTTTACACGGTGTATTTAGGTGGGCTAAAGAAGAATGACATCCTCTGAAATTCCAGATAATAACCATGTGTCTCGGTATTGCAAACCTTCTTCCATTTTAGAAAGTGGGCGCGTTTCGGGTCAAGCCTTCCGTTTAAAAGAGGATGAAAATTCTTTGTCGGTTAATTGGTTGGAATATTTTGATAGTCCCGATAAAAAATATCAAATAGACAAAATTAGAGAGGCCTTTATAAATAAAGACTTCGGTTTAAGAAAAAATGGGAAATTTGCTGTTTTAAATGTAGGGAAATCAAAGGATCACGTTTTGCAAAATAGCCCCGATCAAAATACTTTAATTTTTAAGCATGAACCTGAACCGAATGATCCTTCCCATAGTGGAATTTTTGGTTTGGAATTTGAAGATTCTTTGATTCCGGTGCTATTGGCCGAAAAAGTTGAAGGAATTTTTCCTGGAAAAATATAGCTATAAATGCAACGGGGCAGTTTCTACACCAAACTGAAAATTTTTGATCGCCGTTAATCTGAACCCTGTTCAGTTAAGATGGCATATTAAATTTTCTTCTCTTTAATTTCTATCCTATAAATCCTGTCTAAAATTTTTCTTTTGCCTGAATATTGCTTCCGGACACATGGCCGGTTGGCGCTCCGTATATGCATGCAGATCGCAATCGCCGGTTTTTTGCTGGCCGGAGCGCCCGTCCAAATTGGCATCGAGGAGGTGGAGCGTTTGATCGAACGCCACGCGCCGCAAAAAGCGGTCGCCCTCCCGCCCGGCGATAAGGTCCAACTCAAAATTTCCCTGGACGACGCTTCAGACCCCGTCCTGTTCTCCATCCCCGGATTCAAAACCTACGGTTGCGGCGAGTGCCACGATGGACCCGAGTTGTTGCGGGGCGTCGCGAAAAATCTGCGCCAAACCATCGCCCGCTTGAAACAAATCGATCCGGAAATCAAAAAAATTCCGCTCCGGCAATTCATCATTCAACCCTACGCGGACGCCTGGTTGCGCCCGCGCCAGTTCGCCCACGCCACGTTCGATACTGTCCGCCTGTTTCCGCGCACCCTGCTGATCGACTCCAAGGTTTACGACGGAAACACGCAACTCCACGAGATCATGCACCTGACCCAGCGGTTTGTGGGCCACGTCAACGAGTTGGAGGCTTACGCCCTGAACGCGCGCTCCGACCCGCGTTTTTTGATTTTGAATTATCCGTATTTTGCGGACGCGGTCGAGGCGTATTTTGTGGAGGATATGGCGGAAATTTTGCGCGCGTTTTTTGTGCGGCCCACGCGCGAGGATTACCAATTGCCGCGCGAGGCGCAATGGTTCATGGCGCCGTTCAACGAGGATTCCTTAAACCGCCTGGCGGATGCTGCAGAGAAAATGGAGCCGCTGTTTCGCGAGGTGAGCAGGCTCAACCGGGAGCGACCTATAAAGGCGGCGTTCTGGAGCGCACAAACGGGGAATCCCGCTCTGGCCCTGGAGCTTGCGGCGGTAAAAATCCTGGGCGCGCCGGATTTGAATATCGCCGACGAGTTGAAAGAGCGGGCTTTCGAGATTATCAAAAATCAAATTTTCAAAACCGACAACATTCGTCTGGGTTACGTCATCAATCGCAAAACCGAAGCTTTGTTGACGCTTCAATATCAGTTGAAGATCAAAGACCGCCGGACACGGCTGGCGCTCTACTTTAACTTTTTAAAAGAGAATTTTTTGGGTTTGGATAGTGAAGGCGGCTTTAAATTAACGCCCGGCGACCCAAACGATTTGAAAATGTATGTGGATGCGCAGATAAAGAATATCGACGCGCTGTTGGAACAGGAGGGAGCGACGGCAATCGAAATAGAA
>JAJDBD010000126.1 GCA_029261575.1 Nitrospinaceae bacterium
CATCTTGCCCGGCGGCAGGTTGGCGGCGGATTTCAGTTTGCCGTCCTGGTCGACGGAGCGTACAGAGGCGAGGAGCATCATGTCCTTGCCGAGCTCTTCGTAACTGCCGAGGATTTGATTTTCCAGAGCGGTTTTCTGGTCGACCACGGTGACGTCTACGTCCACCAACGGTCCACCGCAGGCGGACAACATGGCGACGCAAGAAAGAGCCGCGAAAATTTTTATGAATTTTTTTCGATCAGACAAAATCCACCCTCTCGTTCCGCCTATTAAGTATTGTTTATCGTGAACATAGAATACCGGAGTCCGGCGCCGGAAACCAACGGAATTTTCGAGGCCAATCATTCAAACCGTTTCAAAACCACGGTGGAATTTTTGGAGCCGAAGGAGATGCAGTTGCAGACGGCGACGTTCACCTTCCGCTCCCGCGCTTCGTTGGCGACGTAGTCCAGGTCGCATTCGGGGTCGGGTTCTTCCATGTTAATGGTAGGGGTGAGCGCTCCTTCCTTCAAGGATAGAGCGGCGACGGATACGCCCAACGCGCCGGACGCTCCCTGCGGATGCCCGACCATGGATTTCGTCGAGCTTGCGGCGAGCTTCATGGCCTGACCGTTAAGCGCCTGTTTGACGGCCAGGGTTTCCAGCCGGTCGTTCATCACCGTCGAGGTGCCGTGGAAGTTGACATAGTCCACTTCGTCTTCGTTGACGCCCGCGTCCTTCATCGCCAGCAGGATGGCGCGCGAGGACTGCCGCCCGTCCGGCATGATGGATACGCGGTGGTAGGCGTCGCAGGTGGTTCCGTATCCGAGGACTTCGGCGTAAATTTTCGCGCCGCGTTTTTTGGCGTGTTCCAGTTCCTCCACAACGTAAACCCAGGCGCCCTCGGCGAGGACGAATCCTTCTCGGTCGCGGTTGAAAGGACGCGACCCGCGTTCGGGATCGTCGTTGAAGTTGACCGGATTGGCTTTCATCCGTTCGAACCCGGCCATCATCGCCGGAGTCACGCAGGCTTCCACGCCGCCGGTGAGGAACCAGTCCTCGCGGCCAAAGCGAATAGCGTCGAAAGCGTAGCCCAGCGCGTCGGTAGAGCTGGCGCATCCGTTGGCGATAACATGGCTCCGTCCGTGCAGGCCGAAGTAAATCGAAACTTCGCTGGACAACATGCCGACCAGGGAATTGGACACGGCGTAGGGGCTGATTTTTTTATTTTTACCGGCGAAGAAAATTTCGAACTGGCTCTCGGCGAAATCCAGGCCCGAACCGCCGCTCCCCAAAATCACGCCCAGGCTTTCGCGTTCCTCGTCGGTCAACGATTTGTGGTCGATCCCCGCGTCCTCCAGAGCCTCCGTCGTCGCGGCCACGGCCATGGGGACCGAGCGCGGCATTTTTTTCAATTCCTGCTGAGGGTAATACAGGGCGGGATCCCAGTCCGGCGCCTCGCCCGCAATCTGGCAGGAAAGACCTTCCGGATCAAAGAGCGAAATCCTGCCAATGCCGCTCACTCCGTTGCAGGTATTTTCCCAAAAGGATTTTGTTCCGACGCCGTTGGGGCTGATCGCTCCCAGTCCGGTGATGACGACTCTTCGTAGTTGATTCAATTTCATGAAATCCAAAATTTTGTTGACGAAAACTCATATTAACATAAGGTACAAAGGGCATGGAAAAAGATAACGGGAACGTCTGCGCATACCGGTTTTTCTCCATAAATGGAAGTCGTACGACCTTTCAATAATTTACAATTTATTTTTCTCGCGGCATGAAATCTTCCCTCTCTTTAAAAGAACTCACCGGTCAGATGCTGATCGCCGGTTTTGAAGGAACGCGTCTCACGGATAAAACGCGGGCCTTGATACAAGACCGCAAAGTCGGCGGACTGATCCTGTTCGAGCGGAATTTCGAGAATCCCGCTCAACTGTTTGCGCTGAACCGGGAGTTGCAAAACGCCGCCGCCTCGGCCAACCTGCCGCCGCTGTTCATCTCCGTCGATCAGGAAGGCGGACGGGTTTCGCGTTTGAAAACGCCGTTCACCGCGTTTCCGCCGCCGGGCGTCGTCGGCGCTGCGGGGTCGGACAAACTCGCCCGCAGGTTCGGCGAAGCGCTGGGCGCGGAGCTTGCCGCTACCGGAATCAACATGGACTATGCGCCTTGTCTGGACGTGCATTCCAACCCGCAAAACCCGATCATTGGCGCCCGCGCGTTTTCCAGCGATCCGCAAGCTGTGGGCCGACTGGCCGTCCAGTTCATGCACGGGATGCAAGGGGCGGGCGTGATCCCCGTCGGAAAACATTTTCCCGGTCACGGCGACACGTCGCAGGATTCGCATCTCGAACTGCCCACCGTGGACCGACCCGCAGAGTCGCTGGAAGCGCTCGAACTCATTCCCTTTGCGCATGCCGTGGAACAAGGCCTGCAGGTCGTCATGACCGCGCACGTGATGTATCCCGCCTGGGACGAGGAGTATCCCGCGACCTTTTCGCGCAAAATCGTTCAGGGAATTTTACGCGAGCGATTGGGGTTTGAGGGAGTGATTGTTTCGGACGACCTGGAAATGAAAGCGGTCGAAAAACATTTCAAGCTGGAGGACGTTCCCGCGTTGGGAGTGGAGGCTGGGCTGGATCAGTTTATGATTTGCCACGGCTTCGAAAAAATCGAGGCCCTGCAGGACCAGATGATCGCGGACGTCGAAAAAGGCGACATCAGGAAGGATGCGATCGAACGTTCGGCCGGGCGCATCGTGAAATTAAAAGAGACGATGGACGCGCCGCCGGATGATGCGCCGGATTTTGCCGCTCTCGCCGCCGCCCACCAAAAACTCGCCGACCGGCCAACGGCCAGAGGCCATCAAAAAATAATTTAGGAATGAAGAAATGAATGAGCACGAGAAAATTAATTACGTTGAGTTTCCAGCAAAGGACCTGGAAGCAACGAAAGCATTTTTTACGACTGCATTTGGTTGGTCTTTTGTAGATTACGGCCCTGAATATACGGCTTTCCAAAATGGAGGTATGGACGGCGGCTTTTTTAAATCCGATTTGAATACCTCCACTGAAATTGGCGGCGCTCTTATCGTTTTCTACAGTAAAGACTTGAAGCAAACTCAAACTAAAATCGAGAAGGCGGGCGGTTCAATCATAAAACCAATATTTTCATTTCCAGGCGGTCGTCGCTTCCACTTTGGCGATCCCAATGGCAATGAGTATGCGGTGTGGTCGGACGTAAGCGCCTGACAATCGCATCCACTCGAACTCCAACCTATCGAACTTTCGTTATTGTATTCGAGATGCAACCGGCGAAGGCGCCGGCCGGAGTACCTCCGGGGGTAGCGGCTGGCGATTGAGAATCCTTTCCAGTTTGCATCTCAACCTGTCGAATATTCATTGTTGAGTTTGAGATACAAGCGCACCAAACCGTGTAATTGTTCTTCAAATGTCACAGAGAACGCCACCGGGGGCTACCCCGGCCGGTCAATCTTTGGCTATTTTATAGATGTAGTATTGCTGGGCGATGGTCAACAGGTTGTTGACGATCCAGTACAAGACGAGTCCGGAGGGAAACGATAAAAACAGGAAGGTAAAAATTACGGGAAGAAACATCATGATTTTTTGCTGGATGGGATCGACCACGGTGGTGGGCGTCATCTTTTGTTGCAGGAACATGGTGAACCCCATAAAAACCGGCGTGATGTAATAGGGGTCGGCCTCGGAGAGATCTGTGATCCACAACATGAACGGCGCGCCGCGCAGTTCGATGGAAAAAAACAGGACGTGGTACAGGGCAATGAACACCGGGATTTGCAGGAGCATCGGCAAACACCCGCCCAGCGGATTCACCCGGTGCTTCTGGTACAGCTCCAGCATTTCCTTGTTCATTTGCGTCCGGTCGTCCTTGTTGCGTTCCTGGATGACCTTGATGTAGGGCTGGACTTTCATCATGCCCTTCATCGACTTGAAGCTTTTGTGAGTGAGGGGAAAGAACAAAAGCTTGATGAGGCAGGTCACGAAAATGATGGCCCAGCCGTAGTTATGGGTCAGCCCGTAAAACCATTGCAGAAATTTCAGGAGCGGCTTCACCAAAAAAGCGAACTTGTTTCCCATCCAGCCGTAATCCATCAGGCGCACCAGTTTGTGACCCTCATCCTCCAGGATTTGCAATTCCTTGGTCCCCGCATAGAGCGAATAGGAGGCGGTGGCGGAGGATTGCACGGATTCAAAATCCAGCCCCACATACAGTTTGCCGTTAAAGCGTTGGGTGACGGCGGATTTGATTCCGTTTTCTGGAATGAGCGCGGCGCCGAAATATTTGTTCTGAAACGCGGTCCACTCCAACTCGCCATGATGCCGTAGGACGTCGGTCACGTCCTCTTCGTCAGATTCGACCCGCTTGTTGTTCACGAAAGTGGTGGGTCCCATGTGGGTGAACATTTGCACTTGCAGTTCCACGTTGCCGCCCAGCCCCGGTCCCCACAGGGTATGGTAAACCAGGTTGCGGTCCGCATAGGCCTGGCCTTCGATCCGGTTGTTCACGTGCACCATGTAGTTCATGTATCTGAACGTATACTCGCGGACGACCTGCAATCCGGAGGAATGCTTTAATTGAAATACGATTTTGCCTTCCGGGTTTTCTGGGGATAAGTCGAGCGCGCCGACGCTGGGTTCGTAGTGGGCGTTTTGCAGGATATTGGAGACCGCGGGATCGCTGGCAAGCAGGGTCATCGGGTACAAACTGGTTTCGTCGCTTAAAACCAGGTTGATGGGGGCGCCTTCGTTGTCTTTATATCTGGGGATGAAGAGTTCTTTGATTACGGCGCCCTTGCTGGAAAGCATGTACGTGACAAGCCCGTTGGTGACTTGCACGATTTGCTCGCTTCCAAAGCCATTGTCAACGGCGGAAGGGGCGGTCGCAGAGGGAGCGGAAGCGTCCAGAGATTGAGCCGGAACCCGGAACGAGCCGTCGTTGGAAATCGCCGGGGTCGCGGAGGATGGGACCTGGGCGACGTCTTCTCCCTGGGCCGAGGGGTCTTTACCTTTTTGCGGCGCCGGTTGGATCAGGGTCAGAATATAACCCCAGGCCACAAACACCGCTAACGACAGCACGAAGGCCAGCAACGCCCTATTTTCCACGATTCAGTCTCCGATTCATTTTACGGGGTCGTGCCCGCCGGCGTGGAAGGGTTGGCATTTGGATAATCGAACGAGGATTTTCCCCAGCGCTTTCAGGAACCCATAACGGTCCAGAGCCTGGACGGCGTAGTCCGAACAGGTGGGGTGAAACCGGCAGACCGGTCCTAAAATGGGAGAAACCAGCCATTGGTATAACCCAATACAGCGCTTTAAAATTCCGTTCAACATGTCAATAAGAATCCGGTTGGTATGATTTTCCGACGCCGTCGCGGAGTTTATAATTGAGTCTGAAGGGTCTGAGTCAGTTTTTTTTCAAGAATGGAAAAAGGCAGGGGAGCGCTGTCTCTTCCGGCGATGACCACGATATCCCCGGGCGTCGACAGGTTTTGCTTGATCCTGCGAAACGCCTCGCGGATTTTTCGCTTGGCCTTGTTCCGGACGCAGGCGTTGCCGATTTTTTTGGAGGCGATGATTCCCAGCCGATGAGCCGCAAGGCCGTTGGGCAGACAAAAAACCATGCAAATCCGGTCGACCCTGGTTTTACGGCCCCCATCCAGAACGCGTTTAAACGCTTCCCGGCTGAGCAGTCTTTCCGATTTCTTGAAGGTTTGTTTTTTTATACGGTCAGACGCTTGCGTCCCTTGCGTCTGCGGTTGGCGAGCACCCTTCGGCCTCCCACCGTAGCTTTTCTGGCTCGGAATCCGTGGGTCCGTTTTCTTCTGATATTTTTTGGTTGGTAAGTTCTTTTCATCTTTTGGTTTATTCCTTATCGTGCCACCTAAAAACTCTTTGGTTTTAAAAGCGTTATTCGTCAATGGCTTTTATTGGGGATGCAAATCCGGCCCCATTATTTCATTGCCTGTTTTTCTTGTCAAGGACATTCCTTTTTAAGGACAATCCGGGCCGATGGGTCCGTCTGGTTAAATTTGAAATAAGTTGATATTTTTTGTTTAAATTACATTTACATAATTGAAATTTATGGTACCATGCAAGGATCATCAACAAATTGAATTTAAAAGAGATATAGCCATGGAACTCAAAAATCGATTTTTCCGAATGCGAGGAATTTTAAAAACATGGATGCAGCCGACCGTGATCGGTCTGGCGGCTCTGGCCTTCGCCGGAGGCCAAGGGATTGCTCATGCCGGAACGATTGGAACGATAGAGCACGATGTCGGAGCCGTTTCCAAAGGAATGGAGCTGACTCCCCAAAAGAAGGGTTTGATTTTTGGCGACCCGACCAATAATAAGAAACTCTCGTTTTTAAGAGAGCCTATTTTAAGAACCGCCGGCTTTATCACGCCGACTTTTTCCGGCGATGGAAAAATCATCAAGTCATTGGACGAAATTCTCGCCATTGGCGTTGACAGCACGGTTTATGTGGACTTTGGTTCCAAAGGCGGCGTGTTTGTTGGCGCGGAATACCTCGCCTACCGGATAGACCATTTTGTTTACCATCCGATTTACCTTGGCTCTTCCACGGACGCGGTGCAACCGCCTCCCAAAGACTTGAAGTTTGGCGGCAACAAAGTTGAACTCATGGACGTGATGACCAAGAACAAAAGCTATTTCGACGATCAAAAGGGAAAACCGGTGGGTTACATGGTCAAGGCTTTGGGCAAAATTCGAATTATGGAAGTTGCGGGAGATCATTCCAAAGCGTTGGTGACGGAAGCCTACGAACCCATTGCCGTGGGAGATTTCCTCACGCCCTTCAAGGAACAAAAAATCCCCGACGTCGACGAACCGGCAATCAAGAGCCTGAAGGGTTACATTGTCGCGTCCAAGAATCCGGAATCCGCATTGGGGGATACGAGCATCGTCTACCTGGACCGCGGGTCCAACCAGAACGTGGAACCGGGGGACCATTTTGAAATTTATTTAACCCCGCGGGAAGGGCGATCCACCTTCCCTCCAAATTATAAAACCAATACGATCGTTCGAACCATTGGCGAAAATCCTCTTTTGGATGAAATTCCGGACCGTCCGCTTCTGGACCAAAGAATTGGCCGGTTGATGGTTCTGGCCACCCAGCCTGACACCTCCACGGCGATGATTCTGGAAAGCTCTACGCCCATACAGATAGGTCAAAAGGTGCGTTCCATCGTTCCTTGAGCTATGGGTTTAGACCCTGGACTTTCTGGATTTTTAGAAACCGTTTTTTGCCGACTTTGATCAGAGCCTCGCGTCCGCCCTCCAACTGAAGTTTTTCGTCGGAGATTTTTTCTCCGTCGATGGACACCGCTCCCTGCTTGATCAAACGTCTGGCCGCCGAGACGCTTTCCGTCAGCCCCGTATCCGCCAGCACATTGCAAATCGATCGCGGTTCCCCGCTCCAGGCCGGGAGGACGGGCATGTCCTCCGGCAGGTTTTTCTTTTTAAACACGTTTTCAAACTCGGCGGCGGCGGCTTGACCTTCCGCCTCGGAATGATACCGGGCCGTCAGCTCTTTGCCGAGCCGGACCTTGGCGTCTTTGGGATTCAGCTTTCCGGTTTGCGCCTCTTCGCGCCTGCGCGCAATCTCCGCCGTCGGCAGGTCGCTGAGCAGTTCATAATACTTCCACATCAACTCGTCGGAAATCGACATGATCTTGCCGAACATTTCGTTGGGCGGCTCGGCAATGCCCACGGCGTTGCCCAGGCTTTTGCTCATTTTCTGAACGCCGTCCAGGCCTTCGAGCAGAGGCACGGTCAGGATCTGTTGCGGCTTTTGCCCGTAAGCCCTCTGCAGGTCTCGCCCGACCAGCAGGTTGAATTTTTGATCCGTCCCGCCCAACTCGATATCCGCTTCCAACGCCACGGAATCGTAGCCCTGCACGAGCGGATACAATAATTCATGAATGGAGATCGGCTGTTGGGCGCTGAACCGTTTTTGAAAATCGTCCCGCTCCAGCATGCGCGCGACGGTGTATTTCCCCGTCAGGCGAATCATATCCGCAGGACTCATTTGTTTCATCCACTCGCTGTTGTAAACCACCCGCGTTTTGGTTTTGTCCAGAATTTTGTAAACCTGGTCCAGGTAGGTTCGAGCGTTTTGCCGGACCTCCTCCTCGGAAAGGTTTTTGCGCGTCTGGGATTTCCCCGTGGGGTCGCCGATCATCCCCGTAAAATCCCCGATCAGGAAAATCGCCTCGTGACCCAGGTCCTGGAACTGCTTCATTTTCTGCAGGAGAACGGTGTGGCCCAGATGCAGGTCGGGAGCGGTGGGGTCGAACCCGGCTTTCACTTTGAGAGGGCGGTTGGTTTTGATCGATTCTTTTAACAATTCTTCAAACTCGCCCGCGTCGATGACTTCGCTCGCGCCCCGGCGGATGGTTTGCAACTGTTCTTCTAACGGCGCCATGTTCGTGCGTTCATTCCTTTCTGGAAAGTTAAAATAATTGTTTGTTAAAAATCAAGGGAAGGCCTCCGGCGGCCAGCGTGCCGCTGGACCCAGTGGTTGGCGATTGAAAGATTTCTTTCAACTCGAACTCCAACCTAGCGAACCTTCGTTATTGTATGCGAGACGCAAGCTCACCAATGCTTGAACCGTTTTCCTTAAACGTCACACTAGTTGCCCCCACGGCGAGTGGCCTGGCGGCGAGCAGCCGGGCAACGCCCGGTGGAAAAGTTTGAGATGCAAACTCACGGATAAATGAACCGCTTCCCTTCAACGCTACACTATCTGCCCCTGCGGCGAGCAGTTAATTACTGCGAACGTCGAAACCCGCGTCCAGTTTTTCTTTCGAGATGCGAGCGAGTTCAATTTGAAATTGTAAAAACTCCCGGACATAGCGCTGTCTTTTCAAAACGTCTCTTTGCTCGAGGAAGCTCTGTTTTTCGCCCGGCTTCAAATCGAACAAGTAGGCGGTTTGGTTGACGGCTTCGCTCAGCGAGGCGCACCGGTTCAAATCCAAATGCCGACGCTCCTTGTTTTTTTCCGGCAATAGTTCCAGGTACCGGCTGTAGAGTTTGACCAGTTCCGTGTGTTCGGGACAGGAGGCTTTATCGGAAATCGTTTGGTCGTTGATTTCTTCCAGGAACTCCACGTCCGCCTGGCGATAGGACTTTCCCGGAATTTCCCGGATGATTTGAAACCGGCTCTCGCCCTGAAGGAGAATGTTGTATTTGCCGTCTTCCAACTTCTCGGATTGATCGATTTGGCCCGCGCAACCGACGGAAACGGTGGCCGGGCTGTTGTAATAATTTTCCTCCCAACCGGGTTTTAACAGGACCATTCCGATCAGGCCCTCTCCCTCCAGAGCGGCGGCGGTCATGGCCCGGTAGCGCGGCTCGAAGATATGCAGGGGGAGGCGCGTCTTCGGGTAAAATACGGTTTCGGGCAAAGGGAAAAGAAATACCCGGCTCGGTCGACTGTTTCCCATTGTTAACGACTTCCTGGATGAGGGTTCAGTTTTTCGGCGCGCCGGGCCGTCTACCCGGCGCCCGCGACCAACAAACCTTAGCGGATTTGCCGTTATAACACAAAACAAAACCCTTTGGCCCGCGCCTGCAATCTTATAAAGAACGGCGCCCGGTGGAAAAGTTTAGGTTGCAAGCTCGCCGTAATTTGTAGCGTAACCAAATAAGCTACACTATTTGCCTCCGGGGGCTTCCCCGGCGGCGCCGCGCGCCCGGATTGACATGCGGCGCACAATTATTTAACCTGCAGGAACATGATCGTTCAGCCAGAAGACAACTTATTTAGCGTGATACAAACCTCCCTGGCACAGGCGGGGTTGTACTCCCCCGAAAAACACGCCGACCAGCCGACCTGGCGGATTTCTCCCGAGCCGTTTTACCTCTCGGAAAAAGAAGTCGAATATTTCCGGCGCCTCGGACCGCAATTGCTCGAATTTTATACGGCGCTGAATCAATTATACCTCGATAGCGCCAAGGGCAAGGCGCTCCCCTGGATAGCGGAGTACCTGGACGCCGGCAAACCTTCCCAGCTTCTGGATTTTGGCCGCATGAAAAAGTTCCGCCGGGATTTGCCGGGAATCATTCGCCCGGACGTCATCCCCACGGAAAACGGTTTCGCCGTTACGGAGCTGGATTCCGTGCCCGGAGGGTTTGGGCTGACGGATCGTCTCATGCGGATTTATCAGGATCCGGGCTACGAAATTGTCGGGGAAATGATCGGCGAAAAAGGGGGCGGCATTCAGGACCTTTTTTACCGGATGATGGCGTCCGCCTCGGGAAAAGAAAATCCTTCCGTCGCGATCGTGGTGTCCGAGGAGGCGGCGGATTATTTAGGCGAAATGAAATACCTTGCGGCCCAGTTGCGCGCCAGAAATTATCCCGTTTATGCGGTCCGGCCCGGAGACTTGACCTTTCGCGAGGATGGATTGAGCCTCGTCGAGGACGAAGGCGAACGGGAAATCGCCATCGACGCGATTTACCGTTTTTTTGAGTTGTTCGATTTAAAAAACATCCCCAAAGCCGAACTTATGATGTACGCCCACAAAAAGGGACGGATCGTTACCACCCCGCCTTACAAGCCTTTTCTTGAGGAAAAGTCGGTTTTAGCCCTGTTTCATCACCCCGCCCTGAGACCTTATTGGGAAAAAGCGCTGACGCCCGAAACTTTTGACTCCTTGGTTCATCTAATTCCAAGCGCCTGGATTTTGGATAACCGGGAACTACCTCCCCATGCGGTCGTCCCCGGTTTGAAGATCGGAGGGCGAAGCGTTGGCAGTTGGAAGGAATTGCGGAATCTGACGCAAAAAGAGCGCGAACTGGCGATCAAAACGTCGGGCTTTTCGCCTCTGGCCTGGGGAGGCCGGGGAGTGACGATAGGGCACGACGTTTCATCGGAAGAATGGAACCGGGTCCTGGACGAGAGTCTGGCGAATTTTCCGGACCAACCGGCGATTCTGCAAGAGTTTCACAAGGGCAAACGGGTGAGGTTTTCTTATTATCATCCAAACTCGGGCCAACTGGAGGAGATGGACAGCCGGGCGCGGTTGACGCCGTATTACTTTTTGGCGGAAGGACAAGCGCGGCTGGGCGGAATCCTGGCGACTTTGTGTCCGCACGACAAAAAGAAAATTCACGGCATGTCGGACGCCGTCATGGTTCCCTGTGCCATTCGTAAATAAAATCCATTTTTTAACGCCAGGAAAATCGTTAAGCAAACTGTTAGGAATATGAGCAAACTACGACTATATAATCTCGACGGTTGCGGCTACTGCGCCATGGTGCGCGACGTTCTGCAAGCCATGAATCTGGATTTCGAGACAATCGAAGTCCCCTGGCCGCGCAATCAACGGGAAGAGGTTTACCAAGTCTCGGGACAATACACCGTGCCCGTTCTGGTGGATGGCGATAAAGTGTTCGACGACGAATACGATATCATTCGATATTTGAAAGCCAATTACGCCGAAAAGGCTCCAACCAAAAAGGCATAATGATGGAAAGCTGGCAAAAGCTCCTCAGCAACAGCGTGGTAAAAGTCGAAGACCTTCCCTTTGTGCAAAACGACCCCAGCTACCTCAGGAAACTCAAAAGGGTTTCGGAATCCTATCCCATCCGCATCAACGATTACTTCCTCCGGCAAATTAAGTCCGCGAACGATCCTTTATGGAAGCAGGTGGTTCCCTCGCCGGAGGAGCTGGACGATTTTTTCAGCGAGGAAGAATTGCTGGTTTCCGATCCGTTGAACGAGGAAGGCGACATGCCGGTGCCGGAGTTGGTCCACCGTTATCCGGACCGCGTTTTGTTGATGGTCAACAACCATTGCCCGATCATTTGCCGGTTCTGCACGCGCAAGCGCAAGATCGGCTTTCCCGGAATCGTGACCCGCGAGACCCTGCGCGGCGGCATCGATTACATCCGCAGGCATACAGAAGTGCGCGACGTCGTGTTGTCCGGCGGCGACCCCTTGCTGGTCCCGGACAAAGAGATCGACCGGATATTGAGCGACCTGCGCTCCATCCCGCACCTGGAGATCATCCGGTTCGGCACCCGCGTTCCGGGGACGCTTCCCCAGCGCATCACCGAAGAGTTGTGCGCTATTTTAAAAAATTATCATCCGATTTATTTCAACATGCATTTCAACCATCCATCCGAACTGACGCCGGAAGTGGAAACCGCCCTGCGCATGCTGGCGGACGCCGGAATCCCCCTGGGAAGCCAGACCGTGCTTCTCAAAGGCGTGAACGACGACTCCAAAATCATGCGGGAGTTGATGCTGAAATTGTTGAAGAACCGCGTCAAACCCTATTACATTTATCAGGCGGACATGACGGAGGGGACGAACCATTTTCGCACCACCGTGGAAAAAGGCCTGGAGATCATTGCGGATTTGATGGGGCATATTTCCGGCATGGCCGTACCCTATTACGTGATCGACGCGCCGGGCGGCGGCGGCAAAGTGCGCCTGCTTCCCGATACTGTGATCGAACGCAACGAGAACGAAGTCGTGATCAAAAATTTTGAAGGCAAACTGTTTCGCTATCCCCAACCGGCCCGGAAAAACGGCCACCCCGCCTCCCCCAAAAACAAAACCCCCGACCTCTGCCAGATATCCTGACCGGGCAAGCGCCCAGAGCCAGCGTGACGCTGGACCCAGCGTTTTTATTTGCAACCCTCTGTGTTCATCTGCGTTTATCTGTGGTTGCATATCTTTTGACCCCAGGCGACCCTGCCCCGGCTGTATCCAAATTGGAACAATTTGCTTTTTGACAGTGGGTTAAGCTCTTCTTATAATATTTGTATAGGTTATAAGGGGAAGTTTCGTGTCTAGGGTCAGGATTCATAAATTATGTACGATTCTGTTGGCCATGAAGAATAAAGATACAAGGAAAGCAAGCGCAAGCATAGCAAAAGCTACGCTGAGCTTGCTTGACGCCGTAGATTTGTTTTTCATGGCCAACCTGCAAGGCGCCGCAAATTTTCACGCCTGTTTGCTCAAACCGCTTGAACATAGGCAGGGCTATGCCCGGCGCAGTTTTCACAAACATCCATTAAAAATTTGGCAGGCGCAGAATGGACATAATTTATGAATCCTGACCTTAAAGCAAACTTGAAATCCGAAAAGGGATTTACGATTATCGAGATCATCAGCGCCATGCTGATTATTGGTATCATGGCCGCCATGGTTTACCCGTCGTTCAACACCGGCGCCGTCGACGCGCGGACTGCGGCAAATACCATCAAAACGGACATACGCTTCATCCAGCAACTGGCCTTCGCCCGCAACGATCCGGGAAATATCAGCATCACCTTCACCAACGGCTCCTCTACCTACACCTTCACCGATCCGGCGGGAATCTTCAGCGAAACTCGCGACCTGGGAAACGCAACCATCAATGGAAACAGGACCGTATCCTTCAACAGCGTTGGAGAAAAAGTGGGCGGGAACACAACCGTCAGAGTGAGAGCGAATGGAATACAGGAACGGGTGAGGGTCCAAAGGGTAACCGGCTGGACGAGGATTTTATGAGGAACTTGACAATGACGGAATCGGCAGAGAGCCAAAACAAAATTCCAGGCGGGCGAGAGGCTGGGTTCACCTTGCTGGAAATCATCATGGCCATTGTTATCATCGCCATCGTGGTTCCCACGTTCGGCGTTGTCTTTTCCGGACTGAAAGATTCCAAAGCGCCCGAGTCGGCGGTTCTGGTCACGTTCATAAGCCTCCAGCAGTTCGAGGCCATTGCGGGAAAAACCTATGCTGATATTCCCGCCAGCGGAACTTATGACTGCGCCACGTTTCAAGCCACGGTTACAGAGATTATTTGCGACGCCAGTTATACCTACAACTGGGAGGTGCAAAACGTGGCGGCGGGCGCGCTGGACACTCCGCTGGTCCCTCCCTCAACTTTTAAAAAAGTGATCCTGACGGTGACCGGGCCGACTGGGGGCTACAGTATTTCCACAACCAATTCGACCATATTTTAAAGGAGAGTTTTTGCATAAATCGATGACGGGAAATAAAAAGGAGACGGGGGTTTTAGCCCCCTCTTGCAAAGAGGGTTGGGGCGATTCCTCCTTTAAAAAATTTAATGGAGCGGTTTTTCTTTTTAAAACTTGTGGACGCCGGGTTGGTGGAGTGAGTAGAAAAACAAAATTAAACCATTGCAGTTTTTAGCGGAAGAATCCCCCCAACCCCCTTTGCAAGGGGGAGCAAAGCCGCGTCGGAAGATTTTTTGTTATGAATTCAAAACCCATACAGACAAAAATGCGCTTCGGTAAAAACCCACAGAAAGAGCGCTTAAAACGCCGGGACGGCTTCACTCTTATAGAGATCGTTATGGTCATCGTGATGGTCGCGATTATGGGGACGTTCACCATTCAGTACCTTTGGACTTATACCAAAGCCGCGCAGGACGTCTCCGAGCGCAAGGACATCGTAGACCAACTCACGTTGTCCATGGAATGGCTGACGCGGGAACTGCGTCTGGCGGAGTGCACCACCCCCGCCCCGGTTATCGCTGGCAACCGGATTACTTTCGATAAAACATCGGGCTATCCCGTGGATCCAGACACTACCGCAATAAGATATCGGCGATTTGGCGGAAGCCAGCTTTTTAGACGGCGAGGAACCGTCCAAGACACGCTGGCCGAGAACGTCACCGCCTTCGCCGTGAGCACGACCGTAGCGGACCCGACCCTGTACAACATTACTATCACGGCGTCCACCCCCAACGGGGGAACTTTTACTATAACCTCCTCCGTGAGGCCACGAGATTGCATACCATGAACGAGATCCGAAAAATATTCAGTCGTTTGAAGCGCCCGGTTCAAAACGAATCGGGGATGGCCGCGCTCATTGGCGTGGTGTTTGTCATCATTCTCCTGGCCGCGATCTCCGCGAACTTCATTGTGGAAACGCGGCAAAAGCAATCCGGCGCCGCTATAACGCATACCAGCGACAACGCGCTTGCCATCGCCGAAGCGGGACTGCGCATGATGGAAGGGTGCATGCTCAATAACGACGCCGGTTGCATCTGCAACAACGGCGCTCCTCCCAACGATTGCAAGACCTGGGACGATCCCGCGAACCCTTTAGGTCCCTATAACAACATTGTCTTTGCCGGGGGGACGTTCGACCTGACCTTCGCGCAAGTCGACGTCTCGGAATCCGTCGTCACTTGCGTGGGGAAACACAAAGGGGCGGAGCGGGTGTTGTCCAAGAGCGTTACGCGACCAGTCCTCCCCTGCGGCCTCGCCGATAATGTTGTGACCACCTGTCAACTAGACCAAGCGGGGGGCGTGACGGTGACCGGCTCAACGGTGGAACTCCCCGGCGCTGATCCCCTGTGCCAAAACAACCTGGTTCCCAATCTCCCCAATCCTCCCGGCGGCCCTGACTTTGATAACGACTGCGGCCTTTTTCCCAATCCCCTCGACCCCCTCAACCCCACAACTCTGGATTATGATAAATTTGACATGGATGGCAATACAACCTGTACGATCAATGGACCCGGACAAATAACAATTACGGTCGATAAAGATTTCGTAATGAAGGACACGGCCAAGCTGATCATTGACGGGGCCGACGTCATTTTTGAAGTTAAGGGGAAAGCCGATTTTGAGGATGACTCCAGTATTGAGGTGATCAATGGAGGAACTCTTAAGTTCCATGGCGACGACAAGATCACTGTGACCGACGACGCCCTGATCAATGTCGTTGGCGGCGACCCGGCGAACGTTCTTTTTATGTCGGACCAAGACGTCAAGGTCGAGAAAAGGGCCCAGTTTGTCGGGGCAGCCATTTCGAACCAGGACGTGAAAGTCGAAGATACCGCGCAATTCACGGGTTTGATTTTTGCCGGCGACACAGCCAAACTCAAAAACAATTCTACCATCGTCATCGACCCCAGCGCAGGCGGCGCCATCCTGGCTGCCGATCCCGGCGCTATCACTTGCCCATGACCTTAGGGGGTGTCGCTCTACGCCATTGATTTTATTGGACTTATTTTTTATGCTGTGAGATAATTTCTTGTTGAACGCATTAATGTCACCCTGAGCCCTTCGGCAAGCTCAGGACAGGCTCTGTCGAAGGGCGAGTTTTAATAACTCCTCTCCCCTGGCGGGAGAGGGCTGGGTGAGGGGGGCTTCGACAAGCTCAGCCTGACAGTAAAAAAACTTTCTCATTGAAATAATTTTATCATTCAGTTCCTCCGGTCGGAATCATGAAATTAAACTTACCTTCGTTTTTTAGCAAAGGTCTTGGAAGCCGCGTCGGGCTGGACGTCGGTTCGCATTCCATCAAGGTGGTGGAACTCATGCCGCGAAGCGACGGATTCGAAATCGTCCATTACGCCGTGCATGAAATTCCCAAGGAGGAAAATCGCGGCAAGGCCTCCAAACGCGTTGTCTCCCGCCTCATTCAGGAAATTTTTACCGAGAACAAAATAGCAAACAAAAAAGTTTATTTATCCGTCAGCGGACAGCAAGTGGTGATTCGCCAGGGCGAGTTTCCCAAAATGCCGGAAAAGGAAATGCTGGAGGCGGTCAAGTGGAACGCCCAGGAAGAGGTCCTGTTTCCCATCGAGGGCGCGGAAATCGACTGGCACGTGATGGGCGAGGAGAGCGGTTTGCAAGAGGTGCTGACCGTCGTCGTGGAACAGAGCGTGGCGCCGGAATTGATCGAAATGGCGCTGGCCGCGGACTTGAAGCCCAAGGGCGTTACGGTGGTGCCGATCGCGTTGTGGGACTACGACAAGGCCCTGGAGCCGACTCAGCCGGGGATCGCCACCTGCTACATCGATATGGGAGCGGAGCGGACGCGCGTGTATTTTGTGACGGACGACCGCCTGCTGTTCTCCCGCGAAATCCCGAACGGCGGCAACCACGTGACCAAAGCCCTGACGGATCAATATGACGGCCCGAACGGCATAATTGAAGTGGACGAAAAAAAGGCCGAGGAATTAAAAAAAATCTACGGCCTGCCTCGGGACGACGACGCCGGAACGACGCCGGAGGGGATTTCTTTAAAGGATATCCGGGAGCACGTCTTGCCGCCCATCTCCAAGCAGACGGAAGAAATTTACCGGTCGATCGAGTATTTCAAAAACCGCCACAAACAAAATAAGGTGCATCGTATTATTTTTTCCGGCGGGGCCAGCGGACTCCACGGGCTGTACAATTATTTGAAAGAGAACCTGGAGTCGGACGAGTTGGAGCGATGCAACGTGTTCATGCAGGGGGCGACGCATCTTGCCGGCCTGGCCATGGAGGACATCAAGCTGATGGGTCCCAGTCTGGCGGTGGCGGCGGGGTTGGCCCTGGGCCAGGCGGACAAAATCAACGTCCTGCCGGAGCAATACCGCGTCAACATCAAGAAAACCCTGACCCAGTTGGCCCCCTATTCCGCCGTTCCGGCAGTGATCCTTATTCTCCTGTTTTATAGTATGGGCCAGCGGGACCTGTTGAAGAAAAAACAAATCGAGTTGAAAACCAAATCCACCCTGCTGACCCAGGTGCGGCAACTTTTCGAGGACTCGAAAATGCCCATGGACGAATTGGAGAAATTGAGCAAGGAAAAACTCCGCTTGCAGGAAGAGTTCAGTTTACTGCCGGGCAAGGACCGGAATCCCGTGAACCTTCCCGAGGTTATGGAGGAGTTGGCGCGTCTGGCGCCGGAAAACGGCTCCTTCACCCATATAGAATACGCGTCGTTCCTTCCGGATTCCGCCGGGAACAAGGGCCGAGCCGGAGACAAGGACGAGGATGATACCGACGGCAAACAGCGGCGCTTGATACTCCGCGTCAGCGGCCAGATTTTCGGCGACGAACCCAGGGTGCTGGATTCGCTGACCCGGTTTCTGGACCAGATGAAACGTTCGCCGGTGTTTGAAAAAGCGCAACTCGACGGATCGGAGGTCATGACGGAAAATATTTATACCGAGCCGGGAATCGAATTTAAAATGACTCTCATTCCGGTATTGAGGGGAAGTACGAAAACCTTAAACGCCTTTTCCGGGTGATTCGTCGTGCAATCCATATTGATGAGCGAGTTTGATCCTAAAACCATTCTCTGTGCAATTTCATGTCGATGAGCGAGTTTGATCCCAAAACCATTCCCTTGAGGACCAAGATTCTGTTGGTAACGACGGTCCTGATGGCGCTCGGTTTTGGTTATTACAAACTTGAGTATGAGGGCAGTCTGAAAACAATTAAAAGCATGGATTCAAATTTAAGGGAAGTCAACGAGACCCTGGCGGCCTACCAGACCGCCGTGATGAATCCCAACGCCATTGTAACCGCGAAAGCGAACCTGGAAACTACCAAAAGGGAAATCGACCGACTGACCAAATCCATAGACCAGACCAAATCCAAAATGCAGGAGAAATACCTGGCCATCCTGCGTAAGTTGAAACGCGAGGCCGAATTGCACGGCACGGTCCTGCGGTCTTTTCAATCCTATGAAAAAGATAAAACCAGCGGGACGCTGGAATACAAGGAAATCCAGGTGAACATGACCATCCGTAGCGATTACAATTCCCTGATTCGTTTTGTCGAAAGCCTGGAAAGTATTCCCGCCATCATTTCCCTGGAGCATGTGGAGACCTCTCGGTTGGAGGAAATCCTTCCGCAGGTGGAGTCGCGCCTGAGAATGGAACTTTACGTACTATAAAATGCGGACCGCTCGAACAAAATTTATTGCAACAACTTGCAAAAAAGGATTTCTGCTGAACGCTGGAATTCAAAGCGCCCTCGTTGCCTGCTTCGCCCTGTTGGTTCCAGGCGCCGGTTCCATTGGAGCGGAAGAATTGCGAAATCCGTTCGCTCTGCCGCCGGGCGTTTTTGTTAAAAAAAGCCTCCCCGAAAGCGCCCAACCCGCGCCGCCCCCGGTGCATCTGACTCTACAAGCCGTCACCCGGTTTATGGGTAAAAAAGTCGCCTCCATTAATAATAAAAACTACGAACTTGGCGACGACGTGTATGGAAAAACTATTGTGGAGATTGGAAATGAAAGCGTCGTGCTGGCAGACAAAACCGGAAGGATCAGTTTGTCCATAACCCGCCCTGAGTTTTCCGTTCAGGTGGTGGAAGGATTTTGATCGCCTCCAGAAATTTTTCCCCGCATGGCCCCCTCCCCGCCGCCAACCAAAACGGCGCGAAAACCCCGCCCCTTAAGTATGGCGAAAAGCGTAAAAAAAACAACAATTTAATAGACATTTTGTAGGGAATAATGTAATTTAATTTGGTATAATTAGATTAAAATCTTATGTACTTTACCAAATTGAGTAAAACTTTGCATAAAACTCGGCCCCTGATAATTTTATTTTTTTTGTTAGGCCTTGGCGGAGCCTTGTCCTGCGTTGCCCCGCAGGCCCTGGACAAGCCGTCGGCGCTGGCCGACGCCGCTCCACAAAAAGCCCCATTGCAAAAGGCCAGGGTCCTTGAATCCATTTTGCAGACCCAGCAGGCGGGCAACGACCAGCCTCTGAACAGGGAACTGTTAATCACGCAAAGCGAATTGGGCGCAAAAAAAATCAGCAAAAAGGGTCCGCGTTTTACGCTGACGGCGCACGAGGTGGACGTCAAAACCATTCTTCTGGCGCTGTCCAAAGAGATCGATAAAAATATCGTCGTCGACCCGGAAATCCAAAACCGGGCGACGGTCGATTTAAAAGAAGTGACCCTGGAAGAAGCGTTGGACCATTTACTCAAGCCGCTTGGATTGTCCTACACCATTCGGGATAATTTCATCCGCGTCACGCGGAACAAAATGCAAACGCGGACGTTCCGCCTGAACTACATCATTTCCCAACGATTTGGCACCAGCAGCGTTCAGGCGCGCGGCGGCAGTCAGGTCAACACTTTTGGGACGGACAATACCGCGACCAACTCCACCCAGACCTCGGCCAGCCAGGGGGGCGGATGTTCGGTCCCCAGCAACCGCGGGACTTCCAGCGCTGTGGCGTCCTGCGAGGAATCCGACGTGTGGCAGGAGATCGGCGTCGGTTTGCAAAATATCCTGGGCATGCAATCGACGACGGCGGCCCCCGCCTCGGCTACATCTGGCCAGGGCGTCGCCTCAGCCGCTCAAGGCGACGTGGTCGGCGGTTCGGTGCGAAGACGTCTTGTCATTCGGGGCGCCGAGGGGCAATCTTCGGAGATCGATGGCGAGCGCGCCTATTTTACCGTCAACAAACAGGCGGGACTCATTATCGTCAAGGACTACCCGGACAACCTGATGAAAGTGGCCAGGTTCCTGGAAGCGGTCGAGGGTTCCGTTCACCGCCAGGTTTTTATCGAAGCCAAGGTTATCGAGGTGACCCTCAGCAAGGACTACCAACTCGGCGTCGACTGGTCTACGGTGAATCCCATCAATATTCTCAGCAACACCACCGCCGCGAGGGACGTGATTCTCCAGGCCACGACCGGTCTGACTCTGGGAATCAGCGAATCCAGCATCAACGTGGTGATCGACGCCTTGTCGTTGCAAGGCGAATTGAGCGTGCTTTCCAGTCCGAAAATTTCCACGCTCAACAATCAAAGAGCGATCATTAAAGTAGGAACCGACGACGTGATCTTCGTTCCCGACGCCACGACAATCACCGACCAGGGGAACGTTATCACAACCTTCCAACTCAACACCGTCACCATCGGGTTGGTCCTGGATATTCTGCCGCAGATCAACGAAAATGGCCAGGTCATGATGAGCATCAACACCAGTCTTTCAGAGCAAACTGGCGAGCGCACCTCGCCTAGCGGAAACATCGTCATTCCCATTTTGGACGTGCGCGAATCGAACAACGTGGTGCTCGCCGGAAACGGCCAGACCATCGTCATCGGCGGACTAATGAAGAACAAGACCGAAACGCTAGTCGAAGGCGTTCCCCTGTTGCAGGATATTCCTTATATCGGGCGCATCTTTCAAAAAAAGCAGGAGACAAAAGAGAAATCCGAGTTGGTGATCATGCTCACCCCGCATATCATGGCAGGGGCCGAGATCAACGACCGGCTGAACGAAGAAGGCTCCAATATGAAAAAACTGGACTTTTCCACCGACCAGCAAGATATGCACAAATCATTTAATCGATACAACTGATAACGGGCGCTCGAACCATGTACGAAACATTTTACAGATTTCTTGAAAAGCCGTTCAGTCTCACGCCGGACCCAAAGTTTCTTTATCTGAGCAAGCAACATCAGGGAGCTTTGGAGCATATGTTGTACGGGATCAAGCAACGCGAAGGCTTTATGGCGATTACCGGGGACGTGGGGATGGGAAAGACCACGCTCTGCCGTTGCCTGCTGGACCGCCTTGAGAGCAATATCAAGGTTGCGCTGATCCTCAACCCGATGCTTTCGGACATGGACCTGTTGCGCACCTGCATTCAGGACCTGGGAATCCGCCCGCTCCGCGCCTATCAGGCCCGGCCCGTGATGGTGGGGAACGTCGACAAGGAGGGCAAAACTGCCCTGCCTGCCAAACCCATTGTTCCCCCTCCGGACTTGAACTGGGTCAACCGCGCCACCAAAAAACAAATGATCGACGCGCTCAACAAATCCCTTCTGGAACAACACAAAGGCGGCGGGTCGACGGTATTGATCATCGACGAAGCGCAAAACCTTTCTCTGGAAGTGCTGGAACAGTTGCGCATCCTCTCCAATCTGGAAACGGAAAAAGAAAAACTCCTGCAGATAATTTTTGTGGGCCAGTTGGAGCTAAATGAAAAACTGCACCTGCAGGCTTTGAAGCAATTGAACCAGCGAATCTCGGTGCGCTTCGAGATCACCCCCATGAGCAAGGAAGAAACGAAAAACTACATCGGCCATCGCATTCTGATCGCCGGAGCCGGTTCGGGAATCAGCTTCGCGCGCGGCGCCTTGAATGAAATCTACAATTATTCCCGCGGCTACCCGCGGCTGATCAACCTGGTGTGCGACCGGTCGCTGTTGGCGGGGTACAACGCGCAAACCGACGTCATCAACGCCGCGCAGGTGAGGCAGGCGGTGAAAAGCCTGTTGGGAGAGGAAGACAAGAACTACCTCGTCCATAAATATTTAAAAAGCCCGCCGCCTTTTGCCGCCTCGATTTTGTTTTTCATTTTTGGTTTGTTGTTTTTCCTCTTGTCCTGGAAAACCGAATGGCTCCAGAAAGCCGAATTCCCGGTTCCGCCGGGGTCCCGGCAAACGATCACGCAAACGGCGCCGCCCGTCGCCGCAGCCGAGTTCGCGCCGAAGATTGAGAAACAACCCGTCCAGGAGATTCCAGTAGCCGAACCCGCGCCCGCCGCAGTCGCACCGGATTCCGTCGTCAATCAAGCCGAAAAAAAACACGCGCCCGAGACGGGCGAGACCTACCGGATTCAGGTCTACACGCTGACCGCCAAACAACAGGCTCAGCAAGGCGTGAGCAAATTGATTAAGGAAGGCTTTCCGGCGTATTGGAGAAAAGTGGAGAACGCCGGAAAAATCTGGTACGTCGTGTATTTGGGACCGTTCAACGATAACAAATCGGCAAAAATTCATTTCAACGCCCTGAAACATTCCGGATTGGATCCCATGTTATATTCGGTGGCCAAAAACGACCGGAACGAGTAAGCGCCATGAGCCTGATTGCCGACAGTCTTAAAAAAGCGGTCAAAGACAAACCCAAGCCCGACGAACCCGCAACCGAAATCAACCTGATCTCGAAGGATTTTTTTCCTCCCTCGAACCAGCGCTCGATGGTCCGCGCTTTTTTGCTGATCGGTCTTCCCGGGGGAATACTGGCGTTTTTGATCTACGCCGGCGCGTTTGACAAGGGCCGGACGTCCTTCACCGATCTGCCTTTATTTAATAAATCCGCCGAACAAAATGCCGCCCCACCGGAGCCTCAACAAACGGCGGCGTTGCCATTGGAAAAGGAATCCGCGCCCGTAACCGAACCTTCCGGCGTAGCTCCACAGCCGGTCGCCGCCGAAGCTCCGGTCCAAACGCCTGCGGAGAAACCGGCGTTCCAACAAACCGTCAAGGAAGTAAAACCCGCGCCCGTTTCCCGCGCGCCGCAAAAAAGCGCGCCGCCTGTTATTACGGGGGAAGTAGAGAAAACTCCGGTCGAAAAATCTCCGGAGGAAACTCAGGAAAAGCTGGCCGAGGCCATTCAATTTCTGAAAGACGCCATGAGCGGCGAGGAGGAAGAACCGGAGGAACCGTTGGAGATTTTTACGCCCCCGGTTAAAAAAAAACCCGCGTCCAAACCCGTAGCGCGTAAACCGCAAACACGCTCTCCTTCTCCCGGCGAACTCGGAGGCGGAGTTTTCATCAAAGGATCGCCGCCGGAGCCGGAACCCGAATTCATACCGCAGGAAGCTGTCGTTCCCCGACTGCCGCCGGTTCCCAAGGCCCGGCCCGTTCCCCAACCGACTCCCGTCGCCCACACCCCGCCGTCGGATATTTTTCAGGACGCAAATTATTTTTTTAATCGCGGCGTGTTTTTTCAGGAGTCCGGCAAACGCGAAAAGGCTCTCATCAATTTTCGCAAAGCGGCGGAACTGGACCCCAACAATCCGGATATCTACAACAACCTCGGCGTCATTTACAAAGGCCTTGGAATGTACGACCAGGCCACGGAGGATCTCCTACGGGCCCTGTACCTCGACCCGCAGTACGTCAAGGCTTATAACAACCTGGGCGTAGTGGCTCTCCTGCAAAAAAACTTCAGCGGCGCCATCGCAAATTTCCAGAAGGCCTTGAACCTCAAACCGGACAACATGGAAGCCTACAACAACATGGCCGCCGCCTACAAAAAACTGGGCCAGCGGGACAAGGCAAAAGCGGTTCTGGAAAAGGCCGTGGCCCTGGATTCCAATCATTCCGCAACCAATTATAATCTTGGCCTTTGGTACGAAGAGGCGGGAGATATCCGAAACGCAAAACATTTTTATCGCCGCTTCGTCGCCTTCGGTTCCGCCGCGCATCCCGACCTGGTGGTGGACGTAAAAAACCACCTGCAAACCATGAACTGATCCGCCTCAGCCACATCGCCTTTACGGTCGTTCTTTTTCAAGACCCTTTCGCTTGTAACCTCGCGGCATTCTCCGAACAATTTACGCCTGTTGCCTCCAGGCGCTTGCCTGGCCGGGCAACGCCCGGTGGAAAAGGTTTGAGTTGCAAGCTCACCGTTATTTGTAGCGTTTCCCTTAAACGTTACACTAACTGCCCCCGGGCGCCTGCCCGGTTATTTGCCCCATAGGGAGGCGGCCGCAAGTTTTCCTAAAAAAACCGAGAGCAGGACCAGTCCGAAGTTCCCGAACAGGTTGAGGCTAAAAGAAGCGGTTTGCCGGTCCTCCAGCATTTTAAAAGATTCGTATCCGAACGTGGACATGGTGGTGAAAGCGCCGAGGACTCCGATAGCGAAAAACACGCGGGCCTCCTGACCGATGAATCCCTTTTCCGCCAGGACCATGAAAACGCCCAGCAGGAAACTCCCCGAAACGTTAACGCACAGGGTGCCCCAGGGGAAAGTGGGATTATTTCCCTGAACCACAAAACTCACCGCGTATCTTAGTATGGCTCCGATAAAACCGCCGATTCCCACCAGTAACCACAGGGGCATGCCATTCTCCTTCATCAATCAAGCCATTCAACGTTTCCCGTATCCAGATTGTAAACCGCTCCCGCTACCTGCAATTCGCCCCGGTCCACAAACCCGCGCAGGATAGGATCGCAGGTTTTTATAACCACGACCATGTTGCGAACGTTTTCCACCACCGCGCGGTCGACTCGGTCCGAAGCGTTGGCGTCGACTTTTGAAACGGCGGGGGCGATGGCCTCGATCAGGCTGGGAATGTGTCCGCCAGGATCCCCGCCGCTACAGGCGGCGGATACGGCGCCGCATTTTGTGTGACCCAACACCAGAATCGCGCCGACGCCCAGATGCTCGACGCCGTATTCCAGGCTTCCCAAAATCATATCGTTCACCACGTTGCCCGCCACGCGAAGCGCGAACAGATCGCCCAGCCCCTGATCGAAAATAATTTCCGGCGGCACCCGGGAATCCGCGCAGGACAAAACGGCGACCGGAGGGTTTTGTCCCGATGAAAGATCTTTAATACGCGCCATCGACTGGTGGGGATGGTTCGCATTTCCCGAGCGATATCTTTTGTTGCCGTCTTTCAAGTTCTGAAACGCTTCCATTACACTCCCCTAAAAATAAATTGAATTCGTCGACCCGGTCGACAAGACGCCGGGGACGCGGGTCTATAACCGATATTTCAGAGGCATATCGGGTTCCTTGTTGCCAAGTTCTTCAAAAAATCGCGCCTCGTCCCCGTCCGCCAATTTCAACTGGCTTTCCAACCATAGGATACACGCGTTGAATCGTTCAAAGGTGTAATGTTCCGGAATCAATCCGGGGATCAGGTTGATGCGCCTAAGCATGCGCAGAGGCTGAGGTTGCAGGCCCGTCATCACCACGGCGATTCCCTTTTTCTCCAAATCCATGATCACGTCCTCGAGGGCGTACAAACCGGTTGGGTCGATGTGCGGCACCTTTTTCATTCGAAAAACGACGGCTTTGACGTCGGGCAGAGTTTTAGCCATCTTCTGGAAAGCGGAGGCGAAACCAAAAAAGAAGGGTCCTTCCAGGTGCTTCACATAAATCTTGTCGACGATATCGTCGGGGATTTTTTCATCCTTCCAGGGAATTTCGTGAATATAATCCTTGAGCGGGGCGATTTTAATTTCCTGGGTCAAGTCGTCGCTCATCTTTTTCATGAACAGGATGGAGGAAAGAATCAAGCCGGCGGCCACCGCCTGGATCAGGTCGATAAAAACCGTCATCAGCAACACCAGGATCATCACCCACTTGTCGGCTTTGGGCACATGGCGAAGATCGCGCAAACCTCTATAATCTATGATGCCGATTCCGACGGTGATCAGGATCCCCGCCAGTACGGCGCGAGGGATGTGTTGGGCGTAGGCGCCCAGCCCCAGCAGGATGGCGAGCAAAAGCGCTCCGTGGACGACGCCGGAAATCCTGTATTTTCCGCCCGAGTTCACGTTCACCAGAGTCCGCATGGTGGCCCCGGCGCCGGGAAGCCCGCCTATACTGCCCGCTATCATGTTGCCCAACCCCTGGCCGATCAATTCCCGGTTGCTGTCGTGCCGGGTCTTGGTCACGTTGTCGGCGATGACCGAGGTCAACAAGGAATCGATTGCGCCCAGAATGGCGAGGGTCAAAGCCAGTTCCACCAGCAGGGTTATGTTCAGG
>JAJDBD010000127.1 GCA_029261575.1 Nitrospinaceae bacterium
TGGTCGGGGATAAATACGAATTCTTCATCCCTCTGGAAAACATCCTGTTCGTCGGTTCCAAACTGGTTCCCGAAAAACAAAAACAGCGCACCGTTGGTTTTTAGTTTTCCTGTTCCGCCGCTGGCCTCCGCGAATCCGAACCCCCGGCAGGAAACATGCGGCAAAGTCCCGCCACGACGCTTCCCAATATGCAGTGCGTCAACGCCGACAGAGCCCCCGGCACCGTCGCCAACGCAAACCCCGGAAAATTGCTTCTCGCCAACTCCGTCGCCAGTCCCGAGTTTTGCATTCCCACCTCAACTGAAACCGTGCGGGCGTCTTGCTCCGGGAATTTCAGCGCGCGGGAAATACCATACCCCAGCGCGAATCCCAATACGTGCAGACTCAATACCGCTAGCGCTAAATCCCCACCCGTCGCCAGAATCTCCTCACGCTTCGCCGCCAGAATAAAATCCACAATAAAAACGATCGCCCACACGGCCAACAAAGGCGTGTAGGAATTGACGCGCTCGATCCAGCGGTGGAAATAATGATTGAGCAAAACTCCCGCCGTCACCGGCACGATCACGATCTTAAACGTGTTGATCAGCAAGCCGACGGTATCCACCGCCACCGGACCGCCGACAAAATCCCTGGAAAGCGCGGACACCAATCCAGCGGTCAACAAGGGAGTGGCGACGACCGCCAGCACGGTGGAGCAGGCGGTGAGGCTCACGGACAGCGCCACGTTGGTCCGCGCGATGAAGCACACCACGTTGGAAGCCGTCCCGCCCGGACAACTCGCCACCAGCGACAATCCGATCGCATAATCGACGGGCAGGTCAAACCCCCTGGCCAGGGCGTATCCCAAAACCGGCATGATTAAATACTGCAGGCCCACGCCAAGGAGCAGTCGCCGCGGGATATTAAGAACCCGAAGAAAATCCTCGAAATCCAGCGTCAGTCCCATACTCAACATGATGACGCCGAGGAAAAATGGAATCCAGTTGGGTTGAAACCACAGGGCCGTTTCCGGGCGCCACAGGGCCAGACCCGCGCCCAGCGCCACCCAGACCGGAAAGGCGTTGGCCAGCGCGACGAAAAGTTTTTCTATACGGTTCAATGAAGGTGGGCGCCTTGACGTTTAGATAAACAGGAGAGATAAATTACCGGATGGAATCGCGGTCTTAAGGTTTTTGCGCGATGATGCTGGAGTAGGCTTCCTCGCCGTCGTCGTAGACCCGGTAGAGGATGATTTTATAATCCTTAAATATTTCCAGCAATTCGTTCTCCTCCAGCGCCCATTGCCTGCGGAACGAGGGCTGATATTTCAGATAGTCGGTGTTGTAGGTTTCCACCACGACCATGCCGCCGCTTTTCAGGGCGTCTTTCATTTGCGGAAACAAATCCCGTTGCATGTAGTAGGCGCAGAGAACCACGTCGTAGGCGCCCTTTTCCAACTGGATGGATTCCAGGTCGGCAACGCGCGTTTCAATCGTCGTCCCGTTGGCCGCCGCCAGGCGATGGGCCTTTTGCAATCCCTGCTCCGAAATGTCAATCCCGACCACCTCAAACCCCTGGGTCGCCAGGTACACCCCGTTGCGCCCCTCGCCCATCGCCAGGTCCAACGCCCGGCCTTTGGGCAAAATGTCCACATTGTTTTTTAAAAAGGGGATCGGTTCCTTGCCGAATATATAAACCTCGTTTTCGTATTTTTGGTTCCAGCGAGACTTGTCCTTGTCATGCGCCCCGGCGGAGGCCGTAAAAAAAGCCGTTGCAACCGCCCCGGTCAAAAGAGCCAAAAGGAATGACTTTGTAAGAGTTTTGAATACGTTCATTGCCTGAATTCCATGAATATTTAAAATTATTCTACTCCAAGGCCCCGGACTGTCAAGCCGATTTCCCCGTTTGCACGAGAGCGCCGAACAGTGTAAAATTTTATTTAATCGAGCAAATTACATTCGTTTTCAAATTAAACCGGACGTGATCGGGAGGCAAAATGAAAGCGCGTAAATTAATTATTTCGACCGTCTTGCTGACGATATTGACAATATTGGGCGGCGGCGCAGCGGTCCAAAGCCAGGAAGCGGAAAAATTGAAGCCGGTGAAAAAGTCCGCCGACGAACGATTTTGGGACGTCGGCGACGGCACCATATTGGACACGCAATCCAGATTGATGTGGATGAAAAAGGACTATTGGCAACTCCAGTCCCAATGGGTCAACTGGTACACCGCCATAGAATTCGTCCAGCGAATGAACAACAAAAAATACGCGGGCCACACCGACTGGCGGTTGCCCACCCCGGAAGAAGCCGGCGGACTGTACGAGCGCCGCAAGCGCAACATGGACAAGGACGGCGACAAAATTTTCATGGACCGCATTTTTCCGCAGGGTCCCGGTTGGGCCACCTGGACCAGCGAGGATAAGGGAAAAATGGCCGTTGTCGTTTCGTTCAAGGACCGCGGCGGAAAAGATTATCAGGATAAATTATCAGGAAGCGACGCGTTCATCCGGCTGGTGCGCGGCCCGGTTTCTTAAACAGGTTTTGGTTGGTCGAGAGTTAATCAATTAATTGGAGGAGGCAAGTTATGAATACGAGAAAAGTTGTTTTATTGGGGGTCTTCTTACTGATGGCCGGTTTCCTGTTCAGCCCCGCGACGGGTCCCGCCCAGGCCAATCCCCTGGACGGTTACGACATCCACGTCACCGCGCCTCACGTGATGAACGGCGAGATCGTCGGACCCTTTCACCATTTTTGCAAACCCATCAGTTCCGAAATCGTCCAGTGCGTTCTTTTTGAAAGCGACAGCCCCAACGCCCGCATGACGGAAGTGGAATACATGGTTTCCAAAAAACTGGCGCGCTCTGTAATCCCCGGTTGGTCGCATCAAAAAAACTGGCACGACCACAAACAGGAAATCGAAACCGGTCGCGTGATTGTAGTGAATCCCAAAGATCCTAAAACGGTAAAAGGTCTGGTGGATTTTGTTTCCGGCACGGACGGAATCATTTTCCATTTATGGCCTAAAGGCGCGCCCATTCCGGACGGCTCGGTTTCCATCGCCCAATCCGTGGGTCATTGGGAATCCACCCACGGCTCGACGGGCGTAGCCGCTCCCGCGCCCAAAGCCTCTTCCTCCGTTATGAAGTTGACCAAGGAAGATTACAAGCGCATGGGAATCACCGGAAATCATTAATCTGGTTCGTGTAACTAAAATGCGCCGCCGTTTCCCCTGGAGGCGGCGGCGCTCCTTTTTTCCATATTTCCCGTTAGCCTGCCGATGCGAATAGCCCTTAAATTGTTTGCGATAATCATTTGTTTTTTCATTGCGCTGGATTCCGCCCTGGCATTCCACCCGTCCATTTACACGCCCCGGGTCCCTCAGGAAATTCTGGAGCGCGTGCAGGAAATCGAAGACCCTCTTGAACCGACGCCGGAGAGGATCGAAGCCGGAAGAAAAATATTTTTTGGAAAAGGCGAGTGCGTCACCTGCCACAGCAAAAACGGCAAGGGTGCGCTCGTCCCCGGCCACTCCTCGCGCAACTTTACCGATTCCAAATGGCAGGACCTGCGCACCGACGGCGAGTTGATGTGGATTTTGAAAAACGGCAGTCCCGGAACCGGAATGCCCATCCGCGTCGGACGAGTGATCACCGAAGATGAGGGATGGGACGTCCTCCGGTTTATCAGGACCTTTAATGGAAAATAGAGGCGAACGATGAAAGGCAAAAAAGAACGCGGGTTGTGGGAACTCTACGGACAGGACCCGGAAAAAGCCGACGCGGATATCTGGCAAAGAAAACCGGAACCCGTTTCCAGAAGAGGGTTTTTAAAAAAAACCGGTTTGGCCGCGATGGCGCTGGCCATAGGTTCGCACATTCCGTTTTTTCGCAACATGCCCAACGGATTCATCCCGCTGGCGCTGGCCAAAACCGGCGAAAAAAAAATTATCGAAGGCAAGTCGGGATTGATCGTTTTAAACGATCGGCCCGTCAACGCCGAACCTCCCCCTCATCTGCTCGACGACGACTTCACGCCCGCGGGGAAATTTTTCGTTCGCAACAACGGACTCCCTCCTGACGTTGAAGTCAAAGCCGATCAATGGACGTTCACCGTCGAGGGCGAGGTCCATGAGCCTTTAAAGCTAACTCTGGGGGAATTGAAAAAGAAATTCACACATTATACTCACGCCCTCCAGCTGGAATGCGGAGGAAACGGACGCGCGGGATACTACCCGCCGGCGAAGGGTAATCAATGGAAGTTTGGAGCCATCGGGTGCGCAAAATATACCGGCGTCCGGTTGAAAGAGGTTCTTGAAGCGGCGCAACTGAAAGACTCCGCCGTCTACACTGGATATTACGGAGCCGACTTGCATCTGTCCGGCAATCCCGACAAGGCGTCGATCTCACGCGGAACCCCAATGGCCAAAGCCCTTGAAGAGCATACCCTGCTCGCCTGGGAAATGAACGGCGAACCCCTGCCCGCGTTACACGGATTCCCGCTCAGACTGGTCAGCCCCGGATGGCCGGCGTCGACGTCGCCGAAATGGTTAAAAAAAATATGGGTGCGAAATCAGGTCCACGACGGAATGAAAATGGACCGCTACCGCGTCCCACGATATCCGGTCAGGCCCGGCGCGGTCGTCTCTATGGAAGACATGGCCATCATCGAATCCATGCCGGTGAAATCCTTGATCACGAATCCGAAAACAGGAATCCAGATTCGCCGGGGCGAAGCGTTAAACTTACGCGGCCACGCCTGGGCCGGCGAGCGGTCGGTTAAGGCGGTTCATGTTTCTATTGATTTCGGCGCCACATGGGTCCAGGCTAATTTAAAGAAACCGGTCAACCGTTACGCTTGGCAAAACTGGAGCGCCGCGTTGCGTTTTCCGACACAGGGATATTACGAGGTCTGGGCGCGCGCAACCGACAGCGAAGGGACCATGCAACCCATGGTGGTTCCGGGATGGAATCCGTCGGGCTACCTGAACAATGCCATGCACCGCATCGCGGTAACGGCGGTTTAAAAAGGACGCGCCGTGCTGAACGCAAATGTTTCCCGGAAAAGACGCGCGAGTCTGGCAATTGCCTTTTGCCTTACGTTCGTCCCTATTTTGCAGGCGGTCGCTAACGAGAACGAAATACTCGCTCCCGGCAAAGGGAGGGAACTCGTTCAGGAAAACTGCACCGTTTGCCATAGCGCCGCTATTATCTTGCAAAACCATATGACCCGCGCGGCCTGGGATAAAACCATCACCTGGATGCAACAAAAACAGGGCCTGTGGGAGTTGGAAACGAGCGTTAGAAAAACGATTCTCGATTACCTTTCACAACAGCAAGGCGTGAACCAAAAACCGGCCAACGAGACGGCGGACGCCCAAAAGAACCCCATGTACGAGTTCGATTACAGACCGAACCCTTTATAAAGAAAATCTTTTAGAAAAGAGAACGAAGATGAGAGTTTTAATTATTGCGGGATTGATTGTGCTATTGGCGGGCGCGGCTCCCGCGACCGCGCAGACCGGGACGGAATCCCAACGACACAACGACCGGCTGGCCATGCATTACGGCAGTCCCCACAGCGGAACGCGTCACGGTCACCACCACGGCATGGGACGCGGCGGCAAGGGTTTTTGTCCGCAAAACCGGACCGTCCCCACCGCCCCTGACGAGTTTCAAAAGATGAAAAACCCGTTGGAGTTTAACGAGGAGAATCTGTTTCAGGGCGAATCTTTCTTTCACGTTCAGTCCGAACCCACCACCTGTAAAATCTGCCACGGCCCGAAGGGCAACGGATTGGGAATGATGGCCCAGGGCAAAAATTCCATGCCGAGAAACTTTACCTGTAAGGAAATGATGAAAGAAATCGCCGACGGGCAAATGTTCTGGATCATCCGAAACGGCTCCGCCGGCACCGGCATGCCCGCTTTTAAAACCCTGAGCGACAAGGAAATCTGGCAGTTGATCCTGTACATAAAAACCTTCGCCAGAAGACGATGAATGCGGCTTTCTCCCAAAGCGCCGTCGATCTGGTATCTATTCTTCCTCCTGCACGTTACGCTTTGTTATTCATCACAAGCATTCGCCTCGGGGATTTGCCCGCAAGATAGAACGACTAAAAGCGCGCCCGCAATATTTCTGGCGACGCCAAATCCTCTCACAAAAAACGTTGGAGTTTTTCAGGAAGGAAAGCGGCTGTTTCAGCAAAACGCCAAACCCACCGCTTGCAGGATGTGTCACGGGATCAAGGGAAATGGCAATGGAAAACTGGCGGTCAATCTCGCTCCGCCGCCCCGAAACTTTACCTGCGCGGAGACGATGAAGGAAATCTCCGACGGGCAAATGTTCTGGATCATCAAGAACGGTTCCGGAGGAACCAAAATGCCCGCGCACAAAGAAACCCTGACCGACCGCGAAATCTGGCAGTTGATTTTGTATATCAAAAATTTTTCAAATTAAGGAAACCGCTATGACCGAAGCAAATCTGAAACCCGCCGAAACCGTCCGCCTGAAAGAGCAGGTACAATACGCCGAAGGCTCGGTGGTCAGTAAAACCCTGTACGACAGTAAGGCGGGGACGCTCACGCTCTTCGCTTTTTCCGAGGGACAGGGATTGAGCGAGCACACCGCGCCGTTCGACGCGCTCGTTCAAATTTTGGACGGGCAAGCGCTTCTAACGATCGGCGGGAAGGAAGTTCAAGCGGTGGAGGGAGATTTGGTCCTCATGCCGGCGAACGTCCCCCACGCCCTGCGCGCTGAGAAGCCTTTCAAAATGCTCCTCACCATGATCCGGTCCTGAGCAAACATACAGAGGCTTATATGACAGACGACGAGGTGTTTGAAAGTTACGGCGACGAACCGCTCAATTTCTCGCATTATTATAATTTTGTTTTCGTTTTTAAGAGCGCTCCGTTGGATAACGGAGGTCAACTGTTTTTAAAACTGGGCGGGACCATGGAGAAAGTTTCTGCAATGGTGGTGGACATCGAAGAACCGCCGACCCTCAACGAGATTGCCGACAACGATTACGCCTTTATAAAAGACGACCAGAAAAAGTTAATCTGGGAGCACGGGGAACCGATCTAAAAAGTTTTCCATATTTTCCCAGAACGTTTTTCGAACTGGTACTTGAAAAAAATTTATCGAAGGGCTATAAATCAAAATACAAAAATACTGTTCAAAACTTGATCATGTCCGTAACCATCTACCATAATCCAAAATGCAGTAAGTCGCGCCAGACCTTGGAGCTACTCGAAGAACGCGGCGCAAATCCGGTTATCGTTGAGTATCTCAAAACTCCGCCAACGGCGTCAGAACTTAAAGAAATTCTTTCTCAACTCGGCCTGGCGCCTCGCGAGTTGATGCGCAAAAAAGAAGATAAATATAACGAATGCCGGCTTGATAACCCATCTTTGTCCGATGAAGACCTGATTAATTTGATGGTTGAACACCCCATTCTGATCGAACGTCCTATTGTTCTTGCAAATGGGAAAGCCGCCATAGGCCGGCCGCTGGAACAGGCGTTGGAAATTCTTTGACCGTTAAAGGCGTGGCGTCAAAAGGAAAGGAGACCTCGGCTCATCGCCATTGGAACGAACATGGCAGTTTATTATTGAGGTTAAAAATAGTTCCAACTCACGAAAAACTCCTGATCGGGTAGTCGCGTTTCTTGGTGTGATTGAGATTGTTGCGCGTCACCGCCTGGTCGAAACCCTGCGCCGAAAAGTCGTCGACAAACGCCTCCGCCCCTCCGTCCTCAAACTTTCCCAGCCGGTAATACGACGCCATCTCCTCCAGAGAAAACGGAAACGCCTTCTGCGCCATGAATTCCTCGGCGACGTCCTGCAACTTCTCGGGCGACCACCGGACTTTCTGGTCCACGGCGATCAGGGCGGTGGCGACTTCGTCCGGGTCCTCCAAAAAATAGACTTCGCCAAAGACCTCGGAAAAGGTGCGCCAGTCGCGCGGTTTTAATTTGTTGCTCTTGCCGTACAGGTTGGAGGCCAGCACGGCGCCGGGCGCCATGAGCCTGTGAATTTCCTCGTAATATTCCCGCGTCTTTAAATGGTAGGGAATGGACCCGCTTTTGAACGCGTCGAGAATCACCAGGTCGTATTTTTTCCGCGCGTCCGCATTTTTCAAAAACACGCGGCCGTCTTCTTCGTGGACTAAATAGTTTTCCTTCTCCTCGAAGAAAAAATATTTTTTGGCGATCTTGACCACCTCGCGGTCGATCTCCACCACGTCGATGTGCGTTTGGGGATACCATTCGTGGATAAAATTCGTCAACGCCGCGCCGCCCAGTCCGATCGTCAAAACTCTTTTCGGCTCCGGTTGGAACAGCAGGCTCGCAAGGATCATTTTGGAATAGATCAATACCGGCGAGTTGGGCGCGTCCAGGTTGATCCGGCTTTGCAGGAAAAAATCGTTTTCGTCGCGCACAAACCAGATTTCCCGGGTCCGGTCGTTCTGCAAAACGAGGATATCGTTGTAGGCCGTCGCCACCCGGGTCAAAACCTTGACCTTGGAAGGAAGTTTCTTAGGATTCAACAAGGTTGAAAGCCTGGAACCGACTGAAAATAAAGACATAAAAATTCAATTGCGGTGTTTGATAATTATTGCCCGATACTGCCCAAAATTCTTGCAAAAAGCATTGATATCAATATTTTATGTGTTAAACTGAAAGAAATCTACTAATTTCATCGAATTTTCGAGTTAATTTTTTAAAATACGGCAGATTTAATCCAATTTTTTCATTAATTTAGGTCGCCGCGCCGGTTATATATAAGGAGATCACGTCATGCCACTGAAAGGCTTGAAGCACAAAGTTGGGTTGGACCATCACGGAATCAAGAATGTAAAAGAAGTGTTTTGGAACCTTTCCACCCCCGAGTTGTACGAACACATCATTAAAAACGCCGAGGGAACCCTTTCCCATCTGGGTCCTATTTGCGTGACCACCGGCGAGCATACGGGTCGCGCCCCGAACGATAAATTCATCGTTAAGGAACCTTCCAGCGAGGAAAATATCTGGTGGGGCAACAACAAACCCTTCGCCATGGAAAAATTCGACGCCTTGTATGCCCGTATTCTGGCTTACATGCAGAATAAAAACCTGTACATCCAGGATTGTTCCGCCGGCGCCGACCCCAAGAACCAACTGCACATTCGCGTCATCACAGAATTCGCCTGGCACAGCCTGTTTGCGCGCAACCTGTTCATCCAGATCAACGACAAGCCGAACCTGGAAACCCACGAACCCGCGTTCACCATCATCGACATGCCGAGCTTCAAAGCCGTGCCTTCCATAGACGGGACCAACTCCGAAGTGTTTGTCATCGTTGATTTCGGCAAACAACTGGTTTTGATCGGGGGCACCAGCTACGCGGGAGAAATTAAAAAATCCGTCTTCTCCATTTTGAATTACCTCTTGCCGTATAAGAACAAGGTCATGTCCATGCACTGCTCTGCCAACATGGGAACCGATAAAGACACGGCCATTTTCTTCGGTCTGTCGGGCACCGGGAAAACGACTCTCTCGGCGGACCCGGAACGCATATTGATCGGCGACGACGAACATGGCTGGAGCGAAGACGGCGTGTTCAATTTTGAGGGCGGCTGTTACGCTAAAGTGATCCGCCTTTCCGAAGAGGCCGAACCGCAAATTTTTAATTGCACCCGGCTCTTCGGCACCATTCTGGAGAACGTGGTGATCGGCGAGGACCGCAGGCTGGACCTGGACAACCCCAGCCTCACGGAAAACACCCGCGCGGCCTACCCCATCAAACACATCGACAACGCCGACCTTTCCGGAATAGGAGGCCACCCCAAAAACGTGATCATGCTCACCTGCGACGCTTTCGGGATTCTGCCTCCGGTGTCCAAGCTCACTCCGGAGCAAGCCATGTATCATTTCATTTCCGGCTACACCGCAAAAGTGGCCGGCACCGAAAAGGGCCTGAGCCGCGAACCCACCGCCACGTTCAGCACCTGTTTCGGCGCCCCGTTCATGGTCCTGCATCCCTCGGTGTACGCCAACCTGTTGCGCGAAAAAATTTCCCAATCCAAGGCCCAATGCTGGCTCGTCAATACCGGATGGACCGGCGGCCCCTACGGCGTCGGCAAACGCATCGACATCCCTTACACACGAGCCATGATTCACGGCATCCTGAGCGGCGAGCTGGAAAACGTTGCCACGACCACGGATTCCCTATTCGGCCTCCAGGTTCCTGAAACAGTGGAAGGCGTTCCGGACGAGTTTCTCAATCCAAGGAGCACCTGGAAAAACGGAGAGGCTTACGACAAAAAAGCCAGGGATCTTGCCGGATTGTTTATTGAAAATTTCAAAAATTTCGACGCCAACGTCGACGCGGAAATCAAAGCCGCCGGCCCCCAATTACCGCTGGCCAGCGTCTCCGAATTGAAACGTTAAGACCCCTGCCGTCTGTCAAGCAAACCTGAATGCCCGGGCCGGTCGGTCCCGGGCGCGTTTTTTTCAAAGGACATTTTTAGTGGAAAACCTCCCCATCATCGGCATCACAATGGGAGACCCCGCGGGCGTCGGACCCGAGGTCGTCGTTAAAGCCTTTCAAGAAGGAAATCTTGAGCAATTTTGCAAGCCGGTCGTCATTGGCGACGCAGGCGTCCTGCAAAAAAACGCGGCCCGCCTCGGAATCGACGCTTCGATCCATTCCATCCGCCGGGTCGCGGACGCGCGTTTTCAACCGGGGCAAATCGACGTATTGGATCTGGACAACGTCCCGCCGAATCTTCCGCAAGGCCGAGCCAGCGCCGAAGGCGGTCGGGCCTCGGCGCAATACATCCAACGCGCCGTCGAGCTTGCGCTGGACCGGCAAATCGACGCCATCGCCACCGCGCCGATCAACAAGGAAGCCCTGCATCTGGGCGGATTTCCTTTCCCCGGCCACACAGAATTTTTGGCCCATTTGACCGACGCGCCAGATTCCGTTCTGATGATGATCGGCGGAAAACTGAGAGTAGTCCTGGCCACCACCCACCTATCCCTTAAAAACGTTCCCGGCAAGCTCAGCGCCCAGGGTCTGGAAAAAACCCTGCGTATTGTTCGCGATTGGCTGGAACGCCACGTTTCCGATAATCCCAAAATCGCCGTTTGCGGACTCAACCCACACTGCGGCGACGGCGGAATATTCGGCGACGAGGAAACGGAAATCATCCTCCCCGCCGTCGAATCCATGAAACGCGAGGGCGTCGATATCCACGGCCCATTTTCGGCGGACGCCTTGTTTCCCCGCGCCCGGTCAGGAGAATACGACGCCGTCGTCGCCATGTACCACGACCAGGGAATGATCCCCGTAAAAATGGAATCCCTCGGTTGCGCCGTCAACGTCACGCTCGGCCTTCCCATTATCCGGACCTCGCCCGACCACGGCACGGCTTACGATATTGCGGGACAAGGCCTTGCCTCAGCGGAAAGCCTGTGCCGAGCGATTAAAGTCGCCGCCGGGCTTTGCCAAAGCGCCGTAAAAACTTCATGAAAAGACGCCGCCCTCTGGGGCAGAATTTCTTGTCCGATCCGCAAGTCGCTGAACGAATTCTCGACGAAGCCAACCTGGACTCCGGCGGTCGCGTTCTGGAAATCGGACCGGGACAGGGGCAATTGACCGCGGGCTTACTGGACCGCGCGGATTCCGTCGTCGCCATCGAGTTGGACCAAAAACTCTGCGCCGTTCTGCAAAAAAAATTCGGCGGCAACCCGAGGTTCACGCTCATCCAGGCCGACGCCCTGAAATACGACTACAGCGCTTTGGGTTCCGAACTGCAGGTGGTTTCCAACCTGCCTTATTACGTCGCCACGCCCATCCTGAAACGTTTGACAGTTTTTCGCGCGCGGTTCAAGAACATGACCCTGATGTTGCAAAAGGAAGTCGCCGAGCGCGTCACCGCCTCGCCCGAAAGCAGGGATTACGGTTCGCTTTCGGTTTTTCTCCAACTCCATTGCGACCTCGAGAAATTGTTCGACGTGGGTAAGTCCTGCTTTTCGCCGCCGCCCAAGGTGGACTCCACCGTAATCCGGGTCGTTCCCCTGCCCGCCCCGCGCGTGGAGGTGGTAGACGAAAAATTGCTTTTCCGGCTGGTCCACGCCGCCTTTTTTCACAAACGCAAAATGCTCAAGAACAATCTGAGCATGTGGAAAAATCTTTTTCAAATCGAACATGATAATATGAATATAGCCGGGATCGACTTGGCCCGGCGCGGCGAGTCCCTGAGCCTTCAGGAATTCGCGGCCATCGCCAACCACATCCACGCCAGCCATGGCTCCTCCTGAAAAAGGCCAAGCAGTTCTCGTCGGCGCCGGACCCGGCGACGAAGGTCTGATCACCGTCCTCGGAAAGAGCTGGCTCCAACGCGCCGACGTTGTGATTTACGATCACCTGGTCAACGCCGCGCTCAACCGTTTCGCCAAACCCGGCGCGGAAATAATTTACGCGGGAAAAAAAGCGGGACACTCCACCCTGTCGCAGGATGAAATAAACTCCCTGATCGTACAAAAAGCGCGCGAAGGCAAAACCGTGGTGCGCTTGAAAGGCGGCGACCCTTTTATTTTCGGACGCGGCGGGGAAGAGACCGAAGCCTTGAAACAAGCCGGGATCCCTTTCACCGTCGTTCCGGGAGTGACCTCCCCCGTCGGCGTTTCCGCCTACGCCGGCATTCCGCTCACCCACCGGGGGCTGGCGTCCAACGTTTCCATCATCACCGGAAGCTCCGAAAAAGGCGACGACCTCCCCATCGAATGGGAGAAAATCGCCACGCGCTCGGGCACGCTGGTGTTCCTGATGGGCGCGCGCAAACTGCCGCGCATCGTCGAGAACCTGGTCCGCCACGGCAAACCGGCGTCCACCCCCGTCGCCGTGGTGCAGTGGGGCGCCACGCCCCGGCAAAAAACCTGGACGGGAACTTTGGAAACGATTCTCGACTCGGCACAGGAAATCCAACCGCCCGCGCTGACGATCATCGGCGAGGTTGTGAACCTCAAACAAACGGTCGACTGGTACGAGACTCTGCCGCTGTTCGGCAAAACCGTCGCCGTCACCCGCGCCGGCGAACAATCCGAAAGTTTCATGGGAATGTTGCGGGAGCGCGGCGCGGAACCCTTATCGGCGCCGGTGATCGAAACCCATCCGCCAACAGACTATTCCCCGTTGGACGCCGCAATCGCAAAATTGGAAAGCTACGACGGAATCATTTTCACCAGCGTGAACGGAGTCCGCTGGTTCATGCGCCGGTTGCATGAAAAAGAATTGGACGTGCGGGAATTGAAGGGACTCCGGATTTGCGCCATCGGATCCAAAACCGAACGCGCCGTTCGCAATCTCGGCGTGCGCGTGGATCTGGTTCCAGAAAAGTTTGTCGCCGAATCCTTGCTGGAAAGCCTGGGACGGGAATCAGTGAAAGGCAAACGCTACCTGTTGCCCCGCGCCGCCGTTGCCCGTGAAATTTTACCCAAAGAATTGCGCAAGCTGGGAGCGGAGGTCGACGTCGTTCCCGCTTACCAGACCTTGCCGCCAGATCAATTAAATCCCGACGCGCTCGACCGACTCCAAAGCGGCGCGCTCGACGTCGTCACCTTCACCTCTTCCTCCACGGTGAAAAATTTTATCGACCTGATCGGCGCCGACCGGAAAGTTTTGCTGGATAAAACTGTCCTCGCCTGCATCGGACCCGTCACCGCGCAAACCGCCCGCGACCTGGGCCTCCAGGTGGCCATAGAGGCCGAGGAATACACGGTCGAAGGCTTGACCTCCGCGCTGGAAGAATATTTCAGGGAAAAATAACTTTGGCGGGAGTTTAGTATTTTTTGAGGAGTTCTTCTCCGGCGGGAGGGGGCAGTTGCACGGGAGGAGATTCCAAAAACCGGCCGCAGTCCATAAACACAATCTCGCCGCAAACCCGCCGGGCCTGTTCCAGGTTGTGAGTGACCAGTAGGATCGTCCGCAACTTTGCGTGTCTTTCGATCAAGGACTCGATGGCCTCGGCGGAGCGAGGGTCCAGGGAAGAGGTCGGTTCGTCCATCAACAAAATTTCCGGCTCCAGGATAAGCAGACGCGCCAGCGCCAAACGTTGTTGCTGGCCCTGGGACAGGTTCGGCGCCCATTCGTTCAGGCGGTCCTTCACTTCGTCCCACAGCCGAACCTCGCGCAAAACGTTTTCCGCCATTTCCGGAACGGCCTTGCGGTCGATTCCGTCTCGATGTCTCAACCCAAAGACGACGTTCTGGTAAATGGACTTGGGGAAGACGCAGGGTTTTTGAAAAAGCATTCCCACCTTTTGGCGTAGACGGCTGGCCTCGACGGCGTCCGAGTAAATATTCTCTCCGTCGATCAACACCCTGCCCTCGACGCGGAACCCTTCGACGTCGTCGTTCATCCGGCTCAGCGTGCGCAGTAACGTGGTTTTACCGCTTCCCGACGGACCGAATATCGCGGTTACGGACCGGGAAGGAAACTGACGGTTCAGGTCCTCCAAAACGCGATGATTTTTAAAAAAAACGTGCGCGATGCGCAGTTCAACAGCGGGGATTTGGTCGCTCATGCGGCGGACTCCCAATGTAAGCGGGACCGAATCCACATGGCCGCAGACAACAGAACAAAAACGAGAGTCAACAAAACCAGCGCGGCGCCCCAGGCGTTTTCCGCGGCGCGCGGGTCGAGTCCTTCCTGCGCCAGGGTAAAAATGTGCGTTTGCAAAGTGGTCGCCGGGTCGGACGCGGATTCCGGAATCGTGACTCCGGAAAAGGTCGTGGCGGTGAACAGGATGGCGGCGGTTTCTCCAGCGGCGCGCGCCAGCCCCAAAAACAGGCCGGTCGCCGCCCCGTAAAAACATTGCGGCAACAGGATGGAGCGAATGATCGCTCCCCGTCCCATGCCCAAAGACTTGCCCGCCTCGCGGTAAGTTTCCGGCAAGGCTTCAAACGCCTCGACCATGCTGGACTGCATCGTGGGTAAAATCATGACCGCCAAAGTAAAAGCTCCCGTCAACCAGGAGACGCCAAAAGCGGCGCCGAAAACCAGATACCCCACCAGCCCGAAAACAATGGTGGGCGCTGAGTTCAACGCGTCCATCAAAACCCGGAACGATTTTTTAAGACGCGGCGCCCGCCGCAAATACTCGGTTTGAAACAAAGCAGAACCCAGGGCTATGGGTAATCCCACCGCCGCCGCGCCGGAAATTAAAATCAGCGTCCCCAGGGTTTGATAAAATATCCCGCCTTCCAAACCAAAGTTTTTCGATTCGGCGGTGAGAAATACCGCGTCGATCGCCGGCAGGCCGCGAACGATCGCCGCAGACAAAACAAAAACCAGCAGGCCGCAGGCGATCAGAGTGAACGCCCTCAGCATAACCAAAATCCCCTTCTCCATCAAGTCGCGGCTCACGCGCTTCTTTGCCTCGTTAAAAACCAACGTCCGGCTAGAGACAAGCTCAGGGCCAAAACAAACAATACCAGACCCAGCGCCATCAAAGCGTGCCAATGGTAGCCTCCGCCCAGAGCTTCCGCGGCTTCGCGTCCCAGTTTTGAGGGAATGCTTTGTCCCGGAGCGAACAGGTTGAACCAGGGAACAGGGATGCGGTCCAACCCGCCGATGACGAGCATGACGGCGACGGTCTCGCCCAATGCGCGGCCGACGCCCAGGAAAACCGCGCCGCAAATTCCCGGCAGGGCCATGGGGAGGGAGACGCAAAACGCCGTTGCGACCCGGTTCATCCCCAGGCTCCAGGCGGTTTCCCGATACCTTCTGGGAACGGCGCGCAGAGCGTCTTCCGACAGGGTCGTGACCGTGGGCAAAATCATCACCGCAAGGAGCAAACCCGCCGTCAATAAAGAATTACCGTCGATCAAATCAAAAACGTTGCGGACCCATTGCGCGAGCAGGGTCATCCCCAGCAATCCGTAAACGATTCCCGGCACGCCCGCCAGGTATTCCATGGCCGCCTTGACGGCGAGGCGCGGTTTGGGAGATAAAAATTCCGCCGTGTACACCGCGCTCCCCAACGCGATGGGCAGGGCAAACAGGGACGCCAAAAACGCCGTCGCCAGCGAACCGTAGATCATGGGCCAGGCGCCAAACTCGTCCGGGCCAAACCATTCGGTCCCCGATAGAAAGCCCAGGCCTTGACGGCTGAATACCGGAACGCTTTCGATGATCAGGAAACCCAACAAACCCAGACCCGCAACCAATGCGATCAAGGCGGACGTCGACACAGCCCAGAACATCGGGCTTCTCAGGTTTTCGGAGTGGGAATTGAGCAGAGCTGTTTTCATTTTTTTCGGCCAGGCAAGCGCCTGGAGGCAGTAGGCGTAACTTATGCGGCAAGCGCTACAAGCTACAGTGAATTTGCAAATCTAACACGATTAAATTTCAGAGGCGCCCTTAAAAATTTAACGGTGGGTTTCCCCTAGCGGAATGAACCCGCTCTCTTCCACGATCTTTTGACCCTCGGGTCCCAGTAAATACTCGATGAAACCTTTCACCTCTCCTTGAGGCGGACCGGCGGTCACGAGATTTAAATTGCGGGCGATGGGAAACGATCCGTCGCGAACGGATTCCAGATTCGGCTCGATCACCCGGTCGCCGTCGCGCAGGCCCAATCCGCGAACTTGATCGTTGATCCAGGCGAAGGACAGCATGCCGATAGCGGAATCGCTCTGCGCGATTTTAGTTTGTTCCTCGTTGTTGGAGCCGGTCACCAGACGAGCGCCGGGGGCGCGAGCCTCAGCGTCGCCCAAAATGTATTTCATGAAAACGTGGCGCGTGCCGCGGTGGCGTTCCTTGTCTATTACAACGATGGGGCGGTCCGGACCGCCCACCTCTTTCCAGTTGACGATTTTCCCCAGATAAATGTCGCCGATTTGTTTTTTGGTCAGGGCGCGAACGCCTGTCTGGTACACCTCGGAAGAGACTACGGGCGCGACGGCGTCCTTGCCCAGGATGTGCGTTTGTAGTTTGGCGGATTTGTAGCGATCGATTTCATGAAGCGTGAGTTCCCGGGACGTCATTCCAATATCGGCGCGTTTCGTTCCCGCCGCGTGGGCGCCCACGCCGGAACCGCCGGCCTTGGTCAGGATGCGCACCTTGGGATGGATGGAGCGGTAGCGTTCCGCCGCGCGGGAAACGATGGGAATCACGGTGGTGGAACCTTCCACCAGGATTTTATTATTCGCCGCCGCCAGGCAAGCGCCTGGAGGCAGTAAAAAAACAACGGCCAAAACGACGCCCAATAGCCCGGTAGGTTTTAACAATGGAGGCCTCCTTTAAAAGAATCCGAATCAACCGCCGTCAATAGTAACACTCGCCGCCGACCCAAAAATAAAAACATTATTATGATGTCGGCCCACACAAGGAAACCTTACAACGACAAAGAAATTTTTCAGATTTTTAATCGGAGGTTTGCTGGAGTTTTTTGAGGGAGGCGAGGGCGAGGAGGCAGCCCTGTTCGGCGGAGCGGCGGAACCAGCGGCGGGCCTGCTCGATATTTTCTTCCACCCCAAGGCCGAGCCGGTAAGCCCGGCCCACGCGGTATTGCGCTTCGGCCCGGCCCTGTTCGGCGGCCCGGCGGTTCCATTCGACAGCCTGGCGCGCGTCTTTCTCCACGCCGTAGCCCTGGGCGTGCATCTCTCCCAATCGCTCCTGGGCTTCTCCGTTACCGGCGCGGGCGGAGCTTGAAAACCATTGGAAGGCTTTTTGGGACGAGCGCTCCACGCCCAATCCCCGGGCGTAAAATCGCCCCAGGTTGCATTGCGCCTGGTCGTCGCCTTGCCGGGCGGCGGTTTGATACCACATCATGCTCTTCAATAAACTTTTTTTGACGCCGTCGCCGTTTTCATACCGGTCGGCCAAAATCCTCTGGGCGCGGGGCGATCCGTTTTCCGCCGCCGTCGTCAGCCACTCCAAATCCTTTTCCCTCGCGTCGGAAATTCCGGCTTCCTGCGAGCCGCGATACCACTTTGCGGATTCCTCAAAATTTTGCGCCACGCCCCGACCGGTGAAATAGAGTTTGGCCAGCGCGTCGCGGGCGTTTTCGTTTCCCTGTTCGGCGGCCTTGCGATACCATCCGGCGGCTTTGGTAAAGTCCCGGTCGCCGTCGCGTCCGTTTTCGTAAATCGCGCCCAGCTCAAATTGAGCGCGGTCGTTGCCTTGCGCCGCCGCGCGTTCCAGCCAGTAACGGCCTTCGGCAAAGTTTTGCCGCGTCCCCCGGCCCTGCTGATACATTTTACCCAGCGCGTACTGGGCATAATCGTGGTCCTGCTCGGCGGCCTTGCGGTGCCAGTCAAACGCCGGGCGCGGGTCCGGCGTCACTCCGTCGCCGTTGGCGTACATTCTTCCCAGGTTATATTGAGCGACGTCGTAACCTTGCTCGGCGGATTTTTGATACCAATGGAGCGCCTCCTCGTAAGATTGGGCGGCGCCCCGGCCATGGTAATAACATTTCGCCAGTTGATATTGCGCCACGGGGTTGTCTTGTTCCGCCGCTTTCCGATACCAGGCCGCGGCCTGCTGGTCGTCCCGTTCCCTGCCGCCGCCGTTTTCGCAAAGGATTCCCAGAAACAAAAGAGCGTCGGTATGATTTTGCCCGGCGGCCCTGGAAAACCAGTCGAACGCCGCGTCAAAATCCTGAGCCGCGCCGTCGCCCAGAAAAGACGTCAGCCCCAAATTAAATTGCGCCGGGGCGTGCCCCTGCTCCGCCGCACGGCGATACCATTCGATCGCTTGCCCGAAGTCACGGTCCAAACCGTTTCCCCCATCGTGCAAAACTCCCAGTTGATTCTGGGCGGGAGCGTAGCCCTGCATCGCGGATTTGCGGAACCAGATCAGAGCTTCCTCGACGTCCCCGCGTTCGTAAAAGAACCGGGCCTTGTAAAAAAATTCTTTTTCGTTGGCCACGAAATGGTCGTTGGCGCTTTCGATAAAAAACCGCGCTCTGGCGTTTCCCTGCTCCGCCGCGAGGCAAAGCCACTTCAACGCTTTTTTGGAATTTTTCCGAATTCCGTCGCCCGAGTAGTACATGGAACCTAATTTATATTGCGCCAGGTCGAGTCCTTGCTCGGCGGACTTTCGGTACCACTTCAACGCCTTCGCCTCGTCGCGCCCGACCCCTTTACCGTGTTCGTACATGTCGCCCAAATTGTACTGGGCGGCGGAGTTGCCTTGCCGGGCGGCGGTTTCGTACCAATGGACGGCCTGCGCCAGATCGCGCGCCACGCCTTCTCCGTTTTCGTACAACGCCCCCAGGTGATTCTGCGCCTCGTCGGCGCCCTGCTCGGCGGCCTGGCGGAACCATTGGGCGGCTTGCTCCGGGTCCTTCGCGATACCGTCGCCGTTCAGGCACATTCGGGCCAGGTTGAATTGCGCAATGGAGTTTCCGTTTTCGGCGGCCAGGCGATACCAACGAACCCCGGCGGCCAAATCGCGTTCCACGCCGAACCCGTTTTCAAACAGGACGCCAAGAAACCCCTGCGCGGGAGGCGAGCCGTTGGCGGCGGATTTTTTGAACCATCGGTAGGCTTCCCGATAATCCCGCTCCACACCGACGCCTTTGAAATACATCACGCCCAGGTTGTATTGTCCGGCGGCTTTTCCGCGTTCCGCCTGCTTGCGCCACAGCGCCGCGTCGCGTTGGGTGACGCGAATCCCTTCCAGGCTTCGCGGGCGGTAAATCAGATCGGCGGCCCGGCTGATTTTGCGTTTGACGACAAACTCCACGCCGCGACGGGACAACGAGGAAGAACGGACGCCTCCTTGTTTTTGCAGGTCGCGTTTTTCCAAAAGCGCCGGACTTTTATTTTCTTTGTTCAGCATTGAATAAATTCCCTTAAACTGCCAACCGACTACCGCCAACGTAACCTGGAATCCCCCTCACCCAGCCCGTCGCTCCGTGAGCGCTCCCGCCAGGGGAGAGGCCAGCGTGCCGCTGGACCCAGTGTGTTGAAATTGGAAAATTTTGGTTTTCTCCGTGTTCATCCGTGGTTTCATTTTAACTGCTCCCGGCGGCTCGCCAGCCGGTTGCGTTCCCCGTATGAGTTGCGCCTACTGCCCCTGCGGCGAGCAGTCGGAGGCCAGGGCGCGGAGGCGTGATTTGATCGTTTGGCTTTTCTCGTCAATTTCGTCGCACATCTCGCGCAATACGTCGCGCCCTTCCCGTTCGGCTTTTTCGACGCCTTCCTTCAATCCAAACATTTCGGAATGAACGACGTCGTCGATTTGGGTTTGCAAACTTTCCAGCCGTTTGCGGACCCGCGAAATTTTTTCGATAATCCGCGCCAGTTGAGCGCCCAAAGGCAAGTCGCTTTTCTCGTCCGCCTCGTCCTCCCATTCGCGGGACACGGCTTGGACGGCCTCGGCGTCCATCTCCGCGTAAGCCTTGTTCAATCGCGCCATCAAGGTATGCCGACGACGGCTCTCCGCTTCGCTCTCCGCCAGGTCGGGATGAATTTTTTTGGCGACCTCGCGAAAGAGTTTTTTCAAATCGTCCGGAGGATTGAACGTCAACGTTTTTCCGGTTTCCCCGGTTCCCTCGCCTTCGTCGGCGTGTTCGCGCGCTTCTTTTTTGGAACGCTCGGCCTGTTCGCGAGCGGCCTCGGCCTGTTCCCAACGCGGCCCGGTTTTCGGAAAAAATCCCGAAGCGAATTCCAGGACGCGGGCTTTCAATTCGTCCAACTCGGCGTATTTTTTTCCCACCGCCTGGTGGTAATGTTTTTCGAATAAATGCAACTCGTTGCGCCGGGTGGAAAATTCCAGCTCCCGTTCCGCCAACTCCTGTTGCAGACGGCCAAGCTCTTCTTTTTTATCGCGAAGCTCCTGAACGTCTGGATATGAAACTGCGGTCAAATTCTGCATACAAGCTCACAAACAGGGAAACCCGGCAAACCGAGAAATATCTCATTATAAATCAACTACTTAGATAGCAGGCTGTGGCCTGCTTGTCAAGCGGTTCGTTCGAGTTTCATTTACTTTATAGGTATAAAATATAAGTTAGCCGTTTTTATTTTGAAATTCAATCAAATTTTAGCGCGGCGGATTTCATCCTCTGGTACCATTCTTCTCACTTCAAAACCTTTTCATGACGCCGCCATGCAACAGACCCCGCTTTTTCCCGAGGACTCGCCGTTCATTCTGGGCGATTCACGCCGCAACCGTTGGGCCGTGCCTTACAGCCATGAATGCCTGAACGCCCGCACAGAAAATCTTTTATGGAAAAACCGCGACGCTTTGCAGGGCAAAAAAATTCTAGACGTCGGGTGCCATCGAGGAACTTTTTCTTACGCCGCGTTGAAACTGGGCGCGTCGTTTGTGCAAGGGGTGGACGTCGAAGAGGGATTGGTCGAGCAGGGGCGCGAGCTGTTGCGCGATCACGGGATGGGTCCGAAAAACTTCGACCTGCAATCCGCCGAGGTTTTGGAGTGCCTGCAGAGTCAGCCGGAGAACGCTTTTGACGCGTCGCTTTGCCTGGGGCTTCTTTATTATGCGTCGGAACCCTTGCGCCTGCTGAAGGAGTTACAGCGCGTCACGCGGGAGACGATTCTTCTGGATACTTTTACGGCGGCATTCGCGGCGATTCAGGGTAAGGACGCCTTGGAAATTTATCCCCACCTAAGCGACGAGGCGCTCGACCTGCCCTTCCTGCTCGTCGCCCGGACCCAAAGCGAAAAAAAAGATTACCGCCTGCCGGAGTCATTTCCGTATCGGAGCAAGCGCCTGAGCCTGACCTCTTACCCGACTAAAGCGCTTCTGGAACTTTGGTTCGATTCGCTGGAGTTGAAGCGCCATTCAATCGACTGGTCGGACTATATCCAACGGCCATGCGGGTGGCGCGACTTGTATCCGCAGGAAAACAAAATGAACTCGCACTGGGCGGATATCTATTCCAGCGGCCTACGCGCGGCCTATCGGCTCAGCGTTCCGGGCGGTAAATGAGGTTGGCCTCGCGGGCGACGCGTCCGTGCAGGTAAATGTAGAACCAGCGCTTGAGTCCTTCCCCCGCGAGTTGAAAGGCGAAATCCTTGAACAGAATTCCCGGATGCCGCTTGGCCACGACCTTGTATATCAGTCGGGAATATTTCACCGCATGATGCAAATGGTATTTACGGATCCACTCCACCACCTTCGCGTCGGAAAAGTAATCCGCGGCGTCTTTCACCGCCCATAGGTGCGATAGGCGTAGATCGAGCAGTTTGTTCAGGACCGGTTTGGATTTCAGTGCGGCAATCTCCTCTGCGAACCGCGCCGCGCCGGTTATCAGGTCGAACACCTTTGCTTCCTTGAGCGGGTCCTCCGATTCCGGGTGATGATAGCCGGCGACGTCCTCGACCAGGCGAACATAAATCTCCCTCGCTCGCTCCCATTCCAACGTCCAGGAAGCGTCGAGGAGGATTTCTTTTTTGGAGCGCGCGACGATATCCGAAATCTCCGGCGGCAGAGGCCCGGCGCCGTCCGGCTCGTCCAGCGGAGACAGGCCGGCAAGGATATCCTCGTCGGATTTCATCCCGCCTCCCCGTTCCCGATAAACGTCGACGGCCAACTCCCCCGCCAGCAGATACCAACGCATCAGGAAAATTTTGAACGTCACGTCGTATCCCACATAGGCCGCCATCTTCACCAACCAAAAACCCAGATCGAGAAAACGGTACAGGGTCCAAACCCATTTGACGATAAAAAACAGTTTGTATTTTTCAAAGAAGCGCCCCGCCTTCGACCGTTGCAAATCCTGTTTGGCCTTCCAGGCGCGGGACAGATAAAACACATGGCGTAGACGAAACTGGGCCAGGGGGCGCAGGCCGTCCATTTCCGCCACCACCAACAGGCGGGTTTGCATTTCCAAAAACCCTTCCAGCAGACGCCCGATGCGAACTTCTTTTTCCGGCGCGGGGGAGTCGGGATGAAATCCGGCGGCGATATTCAACGCCAGGCGGCGCGTGTTGGTCAGAATATCCAGATCGGTTTCGTTCAGGATCCAACGCGATTGCAGTTGTTGGCATTGCGCAAGAACGGCGCTCCAGGCTCTTGCCTCCGCTGCGTCGCTGGATTGAATCTTGCGGCGGAGCGCGTCGATTTTTTGGGAATTCTGCCGCCACAGGCGAACGACGCCCCAGGCTTTTTTCAAAATGAATATCGACGCCGCGGCGATGAACGCCAGAATCAGAACGGCTACAAGGCTTAAAAAGGAAAAGGCGTCAATTGTCATGCTGAGCCTGTCGAAGCATTGTTTTGATTTATTGGATCCCACCACCCTTCGACAAGCTCAGGGTGACAACAACTGGATACCTAAAAATATTTTTTCTCTGCAACCTAATAATTCCAAATACGTTTTTTTAGCGCTATATTGAACCCAACACGTCGGCCCACAGGATACTCCGGGTCCGCGACTCCCGCGCCCTAAAAGGCGCCCCTCAATCTGGGTCCTCATGTTGCCCGTCGAACGTCTGTTTAAAATATTTGCGCTGAGCCTGATCCTGCTGATTTTACCGCAATGCTCGGAAAAAAGGAGCGAGGAACATTTAAAGAACGCCATCCGTTTTAGCGAGCAGGGCGATTATCTCAAGGCCAAGGAGGCTTTCCAAAAAGCCGTCGCCAAAGACCCGAACAACGCCAGGGCCTGGTTGGGGCTGGGTGGAATTTACAACAGCGAAAAGAACCACGCCGAGGCTTTGAAGGCGATTAAAAAAGCCCTGTTGATCGACCCGACTTATGTCGAGGCCTATTACAGCCTGGGATTTACTTATGAAAACCTGGGAGACCGCGAGTCCGCCGAAAGGGAGTACGAACATTTTCGGAAACTGAAGGCCAAGCTTGAAGCGCTGATGAAAACGGAAAGCGAGAAACCTTGAAGCGGCTGGCAACAGGGTGTTTGGCGCTCCTGATTTTGGCGAGTTGCGCGCCGGGCGGCGGGCGTCCTGCGCCGGCCCCAAAATTATCCGAGACGGACCCTGCAACAACCGTTAACAAAAAAGAAAAGGCAAACCCGTCAAAAATTTTATCGCGGAAAAAAAAATCCCGTCCCACGCCGCTGTTTGATTTCAAAAAACTTCCCACCATCGTCAATCCCAACGACCAAACGATAATGGTTTTGATCGACCCGGACGACAGCGCGGCTGACCGGCGTTTTCCGAGCGGGTTCATGGGAGTCCCTGCGTTTTATATCGATCAGAAAGAAATCACCGTGCGGCTGTACCGTAAGGTCGATCCGGAATACGACGAAATCCGCTTCACCGGCCAGCCCTGCCCGGACTGCCCGGTCATGGGAATAAACTGGGGGCAAGCCCGAAACTATTGCCTGAAAGCGGGGAAACGGCTTCCTACCGAGCAGGAATGGGAAACCGCAAGCGGCGGGAAGACTGATCGGGACTGGCCGTGGGGAAATCGCATGAGGTCAAACCGCGCCAACATTTCCGGCGACCGGGACGGTTACTCCGGCCCCGCCCCTGTCGGTTCCTTTCCCAACGGGGCGAGTCCCTACGGCGTTCTGGACATGAGCGGCAACGTTTGGGAATGGGTGGACACGGCTTATAAACCGGTAGGCAGCGCGACGACCCCTTCAGAAGAAACAACGCTTCGAATCGTCAAGGGCGGCGGCTGGACGAGTCCGGAGTCGATTTCCAAAATAGCTTTTCGCAACGTCGTGGACCCCGAACTTGCGAATCCTACCTTCGGTTTCCGTTGCGCCAAGTCCCTAAAGACGTTTTAAAAGGAACGGCCTTCGGCCTTATGAAATCCCCCTCACCATGTCCTCTCCCTCGGTGGGGAGAGGAATTATTAAAAGTCCCCTTAAATCCTCACGGGGTTAATCCTGTTTATCCTGTCTAAAAATTTTCACCGATAGGCGCTTCTGGGCAAAAAAATACCGTCCCCCCCGGGGATGGGGAGAACGGTATTTTCTTACCCGAGAGTTCGGGCCGGGCAACGCCCGGTGGAAGAGTTTGAAACGCCTACTCGCCGCTTGCTTGAAGCGGTTTCCAAAAAAAGTTACGTCATTCGGCTTCTATCGCCTACTGGCCCCGGCGCCTCGCCGGCTGCTAGGAACAACCGCTGGTTGCGCCGCAGGATTGGCACTTCAGGCAGGTTCCATTGCGGACCATGGTGAACTGTCCGCATTCCGAGCAGGGGTCGCCTTCGTAGCCCTGTAGCTTGGCGAGAACCACCGCCCGATTTCCTTGCATTTGAGTTCTGAGAACGGCGGTTTTCCGCGTGGTCTGGGCGCCGTTTCCGTTGCC
>JAJDBD010000128.1 GCA_029261575.1 Nitrospinaceae bacterium
TGAGCGGTGAATCGGAAAATCCGGCGCTTCAACCCACGCTGTCTTCCAGTTTCAGGGATAAAAGTTTTTCCGCTTCCACGGCAAATTCCATGGGCAATTGCTTGAACACTTCCTTGCAGAATCCGTTGATCACGGCGGAGATGGCGTTCTCGCGGGATATTCCCCGCGACTGGAAATAGAACAACTGGTCTTCGCTGATCTTGGACGTGGAGGCCTCGTGTTCCAGATGGGCGCTGCTGTTGGCGGATTCTATGTAGGGAAACGTGTGCGCGCTGCTCTGGTCGCCCACCAGCATGCTATCGCACTGCGAATAGTTCCGCGCATTATCGGCGCCCTTGTTGACTTTGACCTGGCCGCGATAGCTGTTGCTCGACTTGTCCGCGGAGATTCCCTTGGAAATGATGGTCGATTTGGTGTCCTTGCCGATGTGGATCATTTTGGTGCCGGTGTCGGCCTGCATGAGTCCGTTGGTCAAGGCGACGGAATAAAATTCGCCGACCGATTTGTCTCCCTGAAGAATGCAACTGGGGTATTTCCAGGTGATGGCGGAACCGGTTTCCACCTGGGTCCAGGAGATTTTCGATCCTTCGCCCTGGCATTTGCCGCGTTTGGTGACGAAATTGTAAATGCCGCCCTTGCCGGTTTCCCGGTCGCCGGCGTACCAGTTTTGCACGGTGCTGTATTTGATTTGGGCGTTGTCCAGTGTCACCAGTTCCACCACGGCGGCGTGCAGTTGATTGGTGTCGAACTGCGGCGCGGTGCACCCTTCCAGATAGGACACATAACTGTTTTCGGCGCAAATAATCAGGGTGCGCTCGAACTGTCCGGTGTCTTCGGTATTGATTCGGAAATAGGTGGACAACTCCATGGGGCTGATGGTGTCCGGGGGAATATAAACAAACGACCCATCGGAAAACACGGCGCTGTTGAGCGCGGCGTAGAAATTGTCTCCCACGGGAACGACGGATCCCAGATACTCCTCCACCAACTCGGGATACTCCCCGACGGCCTCGGAAATGGAACAGAAAATAATGCCGTGCTCCATCAACTTCTTTTTGTGCGTGGTGGCGACGCTCACGCTGTCGAATACCGCGTCCACGGCCACATTGGAAAGACGTTTTTGCTCGTCTAGCGGGATACCCAGTTTTTCAAACGTGCGCAGGATTTCCGGATCGACCTCGTCCATGCTTTCCAGTTTTTTCTTGGGCTTGGGCGAAGCGTAATAGGAAATATTCTGGAAATCGACCGGAGGATAATTCACGTTGGGCCAGGTTGGAGGCTTCATGGTCAGCCATTTCTTATAGGCCTTGAGCCGGAAGTCGAGCATGAACTGCGGTTCGTTCTTCTTTTTAGATATGGCGCGGACGATGTCTTCGTCCAATCCCTTGCGGAATTTATCGGTTTCGACGTCGGTCGTCCAACCGTATTTATATTCGCTTTGACCCTCGAGAACTTCTTCGAGAGAAGTTGCCGGTTTGGCGCTGTCGGGTTTCATTTATTCAAATCTCCATTTATTTGCCACATCAAACCATATCGGCGTAAGTGTCCGGAATGACGGACAAATCATTGTATATATTGTTTCGCAGAGTTTGTTCGATGAATGCCAGGGTGGCGCCCACCGAGGAGCCGCAACTGCCGCAGGCGCCTTCGTATTTTATAACGATTTTTTTCCCGTCGCCGATTTTCAAAACCACCGCGTTGCCGCCGTCCGCCATGAGCGCGGGGCGGATTTTCTCGTCCAGCACCAGGTTGACCTGATCGATTTGTTCGGCTTCGCTCAAACCCAGCCAGGCTTGCTCGGCCATGGACAAATTCTTGGTCGCGGATTCTCCCGCTCCCTTCTCCTTGACGACGGCGGAAGCCAAAGCCAGCGCCTTGGCGGAATTGTATTCCTTCTCCATGGCTTGCAACAAGGCTTCCACGTTGTCCAAAGCCTTGAGTTTGGATTCCGGCAGGGCGGGAACTTCCGGGTCGTCCCGCAATTGCCGTTCTACGTCCTCGCCTTTCAAGGAACAAGCCTCCGGTAAGGTCAGGCCTTTAACCATTTGACACAGGGTTTCCCCGATTCCCAAGGACACTTTTCCGCCATAGGCGAAAAACTTGGCGCTGAAAATCCGGTCTTCCTCCGGGTCGACCATCCAGTAAAGCTTGGTATCCTTGTGCTTAGCCTGAACCAGCGCCAGACCTTTGGCGGTGGCGTCTTCCGGGTAATAGGCGCCGCGGTTCTCGGGATTGGCGGCGGCCTGATCAAATTTGGCGGAAAATTTTTCTTCAGCGACGGACATGATTCTCACTTTTCTCGCCGAGATATCCGACGATTTAATTTACTTTTTTTCAGAAGGGGAAAACTATCCTAGTTTCATTTTATGTTTTTCCTGAGTTTGGCTTGCCAAATGCCGGTCCAAAGTAAGGGAGCTTCCCACCTACCACGGTATGCATTCGCCGTATATAATTGGTCCCTTTTCGCCTTTTAATCTTGGCCAACGCCTTGAAATTGGTATGGGTATAGCTAGCGATTTTTTTAGCGTTGGAATTAACAATTAAAGCGGTTTTAAAATCGTTAGAATCGGGCCATTTGGTGACATAATAAATCGGCGTTTTGATTCCGTTCACGCCAAATTTCGTAAGAACTTGCGCCAAAAGCCCGGCGCAATTGGCATTATCCTTACCACAGGGTTCTCTTTCTGTATAGACTGCAAAGATTTTTAAAAGACCCTTTATGCATTCGGCTTTAACATTATCCCAACACCGTCGCTCGGAATGTTGGCCTTTAAAGCTCATTTCCGTCTCGGTCCACCAATTCCTTTTATTATCAATTAACCAGAAAGTGGCCACATTACAACCCTTGGCGTTATTCTCCCGACGGTAACAGGTGGCATCATACCCCCACTGAGAATGTTTCAAGCCGGGGAATTTCACTTGGATTAAATTGAGCGGCAATTAAGAGTCACTCCAACTAGCCATTTTCTTCAGCGGCTGACATTTTTTTATTTCAACCTGCCAGGCAACCAGCGTTAAGCTGGACCCAGTATGCGCATCTTAGCGTTTGCAAATCAAACCACCGGCTCCGGCGCTCCGCCGGCCGGGCCTGCCCGGCTGTAAAGGCTTTATTTAAAAATAGTTGGTAGAGTTCATTATATTTAATTCCCACCGCAAAGACAATATCATAACATTAGACGCCAAGCTTGCCCTGAGGTTTCTAATCAATTTCCTTTAGACCGTTATATCGCTTAAATAAAATCTAACGTTTCTATATATTAAATCAATCCTTGCCTCCAAGGGGGTGAAAAAGAGTATAATCTTTAATGCTTATATTTTGACGGAATGGAAAAAAGCTTGTTTTCCCTTCCCATGTATAACCCAAACAACTTCGGCCTGCACTTAAGGGCCTAAAGGATTGCCATTGTCCAGTCAGGAAACGCCAAACGAGGCGGTATTGATCGACGGCATGGGTCGCCGGATCGTCAACCTGCGGATTTCCGTCACCGACCGTTGTAATTTTCGATGCACCTATTGCATGCCGGCGGACAACGTGGAGTTTATGGACCGGGTCGAATTGCTGTCTTTTGAGGAAATCGTCCGGGTGGCCAACGTGGTCGCCAAACTGGGTATCAATCGCCTGCGCCTCACCGGCGGCGAGCCGACCATGCGCAAAGACCTCCCGGTTCTGGTAAAAATGCTCTCGGAAGTGGAAGGCATTCAGGATATCGCGATGACCACCAACGCGTTTTTCCTGAAAGATCATGCCCGAGCGCTGAAAGACGCGGGGCTGAAACGCCTGAACGTGAGCCTGGACGCGCTGGATCCCGAAAAGTTTCGCGACGTCAACCGTCGGGATTGCCTGGACCAGGTTCTGGAGGGTCTCAAGGCGGCGGCGGACGCTGGATTCAAATCCATCAAGATCAACGCGGTGGCGATGCGCAATTTCTCCGAAACGGAAATTTTAAAACTGATCGAAATGGGCCGGTCGGACGGATTTGAAATCCGTTTCATCGAGTTCATGCCCCTGGACTCGGATCAGATTTGGGAGCGCGACAAGGTCCTGTTCGGACACGAAATCGTCGACCTCATTAAAGAAAAATACGAGCTGGTTCCCATCACCGACTCCCTGGAGATTGGCCCGGCGAGCGAATACAATTTCGCCGACGGGAAGGGAAAAATCGGCGTCATCACCGCCGTGAGCAATCCCTTTTGCGACCATTGCAACCGGATACGCATGACCGCCGACGGCAAATTGCGGACTTGCCTGTTCTCCACCCAGGAGTACGATCTGAAAACCCTGATTCGATCCCAGGCGACGGA
>JAJDBD010000129.1 GCA_029261575.1 Nitrospinaceae bacterium
AAATCCCTTCCCGACCTCAAGCGCAACCCGGAATTTACCTACCGCCGCGCCATGACGCACGAAGACGCGGCGCTCAAGTACAATAACTTTTACGAGTTCACTTCCACCAAGGAAGGGGTTTGGACGATGATCGACAAATTCAAACCCCGGCCCTGGGAAATTGAAATCTCCGGTCTGGTAGAAAACCCCATGAAACTGGACGTCGACGAGTTGATCGAATTAATGCCCGCGGAAGAACGCGTGTACCGGCACCGTTGCGTGGAAACCTGGGCGATGGTCGTCCCCTGGGCGGGTTTTCCCTTGAAAACCCTGATCGACAAGGTCCGCCCCAAAAACAAGGCCCGTTACCTTCGGTTCACAAGTTTTAACGATCCGGAAGCGGCGCCGGGCCAACGCAACACCCGCCAACCCTGGCCCTACACGGAAGGACTGACCATGGACGAGGCGCAGAACGAATTGTCATTTATAGTCACCGGAGTGTACGGTCATCAGCTCCCCAAGCAACACGGCGCGCCGCTACGCCTCGCCGTCCCTTGGAAATATGGATACAAAAGTATCAAGTCCATTGTTGGGATTGAATTCACCGACCGCCAACCCGAAACCTTCTGGAACGCCCTGATCCCCCACGAGTATCCTTTTGAATCGAACGTGGACCCGGACGTGCCGCACCCCCGCTGGTCGCAAAGGCGCGAGAAGATGATCGGGACGGGAGAAATTTTCGCCACGCAAAAATTCAACGGCTATGGCGACTGGGTGGCCGACTTGTATTCATGAAACGCCGCAATTCATGAAACCGGAAACGGAATCAAACGAGGCCTGGAATTCCCACGACCTACGGCTGATTCGCGAGGTGGAACTTTTTCAACACAAGCCGCGAATTCTTAAAAAGGCGGAAGCCCATCTGGAGACGCTGGCCGACGCCTTGCGATGGGAGCTACAACACAGCCCCGCCGACCTCTTGCCGCCCGGCGCCGACCGGGAAAACGGTCAACTGGTGCGCGGAGAAAATCACAAAGGCTTTCCATTCCGCTCCCTCGACCTGCCGCAGTTTTTCAACAAAACCGAGTTTTTTACTTTCCGGACCCTGTTTTGGTGGGGACACTATCTGGGGTTTGCCCTGCTTCTGAAAGGACCGGAGTTGGAAGCCTATTCGCAAAATATTGCGGCGCGAAAAAGCGAAGCCCGTTTTTCAGACGTCAACATCGCCGCCGCTTCCAGCCCCTGGGAATGGAGTCTTGAAGAAGAAAACTTCAAGCGACCGGCGGCCATGGCCTCGGAAGAAATTGTCGAGCTTATCGAGAAAATCGGTTACGTCAAACTTTGCAGAATTTTCCCCTTGGGAGACGAAAGTTTTTCCAATTTAAATTGGGCCAAGGAAGGGGTTCGGGCCTACAACGACCTCGTAGTATTAGCCGCGGCGAGCGCCTAGTCGCGTAAAGATTCCTCCACCGCATGTTTGGCGTGACTCAAAATACAGGTTCCGTCGCCGACCAGAAGCGTGTTGAAATCGTAATCCATCAAAACGCGTAAACCGCGTTTGGCGGCGGCAATGTCGGCGTATTTGTCCGGCGGAAGCAGGCTTAATTTTCCGGGAACTTTTCCAATCAAGGCGTCGCCCACGATCATGATTTTTTCATGGGGAAGATAAAACCCCGTCTCGCCGGGAGATTTTTGATCCTCGAAATTGACGGCTTCAATTCCGCAAAACAGGCGATCGCGATGGTAAAAAATATTGTCCGGCTTAAAGTCCAGGCCCAATTCGTCCCTGGCGTTGATGAAGATAGGAACGTCCAAAGCTTTTTTAAAATTCTGGCTGGCGCGGTCGTGATGCATATTGGTCAACAAAACGCCTTTTATAGGAAAGGAATCCGCAAACCTTCTCAACACCGCCAAATCCTCCTCTTCCAGGCCCGGAGGGTCGATAACAACGGATTCTTTCTTTCCTCTCACAAAGTACCCGTTAAATTCGATTTGTTTTTCTTCGGAAAATTCCGACCAGGTGTGAATTCCTGGAACAATTTCATGAAATGCGCTCATATTTTTCTTCTCTCGGGGAACCTGGTTTATAAAAAGTTTCTAATTCTTTAATTTTAATATATACAACAACGGATGCATCCACAAAATTTCATTGGCGGGAACAGCGGACGCCCCACCCGCGCCGCCTGTCTTGCACAACAAAACCATTTTATGCGCGGAGTCTGGAATGGGCGACACCGTGCTATCCGGCATATGCAACGGCGTGGGCGTCATAAAACTTTTGGTTCTTCGGGACGTCGGCGGGTTGTTCCCCGTCTTATGAGAATCTAGGTTTTGCCCCCCTACCCCGCTTTCATTTTTTAAAATTTTCCGAATCAAAGGATTTCCGTTTTTAACGCCGATGGAAAAGATATTGTGCAAAGCGGGGGTATTATTAGCCTCGCCAAACAAAGCCACTTTCCCCGGCTCCAGATGAGGAGTCATCGACCGGTCCACCACCTTCACTGCATAACATTTTCCCGACAGTTTCACTTCGGCCAAAACCTTGACCGTCGATTCCACGGACAGGAGATTTCCATTCGCATCGAAAATCTCGGCGGATTCCCGGACGGAAAATGATACCAGGGGAATTTTGATTTCTAAAAATTTATCATTCATATAATTAAAGGGGCGTGAAAAATCAGTAAACAATGTGACAGAATGCGCGCTAAATTAAAATTTAATTTTTATATTTCATGAACTATCTGGATTCCCTAAATTTCCTGGACAGCCTGTCGCCCAAAGGCATTCGCCTCGGCCTGGAAAACACGGGAAAAACCCTCCGTCATTTTGGCGACCCGCATTTAGCCGTACGCTCGATCCACATCGCCGGAACCAATGGCAAGGGATCCACGGCGGCATTCGTGGAATCCATTCTCCGTAGTTCGGGATATCGGGTGGGATTGTACACCTCGCCGCACCTTGTAGATTTCCGCGAAAGAATCCAGATAAACCGAAACTGGATTTCTGAGGAAAGTTTTTGCCGCTGGGTAAAGGAAATCCGTAAGGCCACCGAGACGCTCAAACTTTCCATCACTTATTTCGAATTCGCCACGGTCATGGCCTTTTTGCATTTTCAGGAGCAAAAGGTAGATTTTAACGTTCTGGAAACGGGAATGGGCGGAAGGCTCGATGCAACCAACCTTTGCCAGGCGGAAATTAGCATAATCACAAATATCTCCTTGGACCATAGCCAATATCTGGGTGAAGACCTGGCCTCTATCGCAAGAGAAAAGGCTGCTATTATCAAAAACCCCAATTCTGTTATATGCGGTGAAAAGAATAATGATTTATTGAATATATTTAAAGAATATTCTCTTAGAAATAACTCTAATATATATTGTCTGAAAGAGCAATTCGATTGCCAAAATATACAGGCTATTTCCGAGGGCCAACAATTTACTTTCCAAAACGCGGATGCCCATCTGAACGACCTGAAAATTCCCCTTTTGGGTCCGTGGCAGACGGAGAATGCAAGTTTGGCAGTCGCCTGTAGCCTGGAACTCCAGAAGGTAGACGAAAATATTTCTGAGAATTCTATCAGAAATGGTTTAAAAACAGTGCGTTGGGATGGGCGACTGGAAGTTGTGCGAACTAATCCCTGGCTAATTCTAGATTGCGCTCATAATCCAGAGTCCGTCAAACAAATGACTAGCTATTTAAGGACAAACTTCAAATTTAATAAGTGCAGGACCATTCTGGGGATGATGAAAGACAAGGCTTGCCTGGAAATGATTGATTTTATTTTAGATATATCCGACCATCTGATTTTGACCCAGCCAAAATCCCCACGGTCGCTCAACCCGGAAAGTATCCACAACGAACTCCAAAAATGCGATAAACCTATTGATTTTATTAGAGAAATTCCCTATGCTTTGTACACTGCCCTAAAAACGTCTGAACCTGAGGATTTGGTCCTGGTTACCGGATCCTTTTACACCGTATCAGAGGCGAAACAAAGCATTGATAAAAAAGGTGATAGTACATTTAATTTGCCTGATGGGAACCTTGCTGGTCCTACACGCTAGTTTTTTGGCGCAAGCCTATGGGGAGGACTCTCTATCCGCTCCCGCCAGGGAGGAACAACCCCTTGATATCTCTGCTGATTCCGTTGAACAACTGGTAGAACAAAATGTGGTCCGGGCCACCGGCCACGTGGTGATACGGTTTGGAACGCGAATCATCAAAGCGGATGAAGTAATTATCAATTCCAAAAGCGGCGCCGGGGTCGCCACCGGACATGTTCGTATTCTGGACGAAGGATCTGATTTAAAAGCCGAAAAAATCAAATTCAACGCCAAAAGCAAGCAGGGGCAAATTTTCAACGCCCAGGGAACGGTGGGGAAACAATACCGGGTTAAGGGCCAAAAGGTCACCCGGCTCAGCGAAACCCACTACAAGGCGGTGGATGCTCATTTGACCACCTGTACAGGGGCGGTTCCAGATTGGTCCATTCAAACCGACTGGCTGGACTTAAAAACCGGCAACCGCGCCTTATTCAAACGAGGTTTGTTCAAGATTAAAAATTTCCCAGTCGCTTACCTGCCGGTGGGCTACGTTCCCCTGGACAACACACGAAAAAGCGGATTCCTTTTCCCAGGGTTTGGCAACAGCAACCAGGACGGTTTCATCTTCAGCCCCGCCTATTACTGGGCGATCAACCGCTCGTCGGACGCCACGGTTTTCCTGGACGTTTTGAGCAAACGCGGAGTTCGCCCGGAAATCGAATACAGGTACACGCCGTCCACAAAAACTACCGGCCAGTTTTTCGGCTCCATTTTAAACGACCAGGTGACCGACTCTACTTTTTACAAAGTCCTGTGGACCCACGATCAACTCCTGCCGAAAGGTTACGATCTTAGCGGCAAACTGGACCTGGTGGGCGACAACAATTTCGATAAAACTTTCAACGACGATACGGCCCTCAGAACCCGGCGAAGCACGGATTCATTTTTAACCGTGTCTAAATCATGGACCAACAACTCCCTGGATTTCACCACGCGTTTTAGAGACAGCACCGAAGACGACCGCGACGATACGTTGGCAAAACTTCCGCAGGTTGTTTTCAAAACCCAGAAACACAAACTGGCAAAGTCAGAAATTTACTTTAATCAGGATTCGTCGTTCGTCGGCTTTTTAACGGACCTGGACCCGACCATCGAAAACGACGACGATATTTTTATAGGCCGCCTGGACTTTCATCCCCAGCTCAGCACGACCTGGAAACCCGCCGCGTGGCTCTCCGTCACGCCAACCATAGGAGCCAGGGAAACGATCTATACCGAGGGACTGGAGAATACCGACGAAAGAACCGGCGCGCTCACCCGCGAACTGTTCGATTTTAAAACCGTGCTGGAAGGCCCGAAATTCAAAAAAATCTTTCACACCAACAGCCGTCTCCGGCCAAAATTCAAACACATTATCGAGCCGCGTTTCACCTATGACTTCATTCCGGATATCGATGAAGAAGACCGGCAAAAAATCGAGGTGTTCGACAGCGTCGACAGCGTCAGCGCCAGAAATTCTTTCAAATATTCGCTCACCCAACGCCTGTACAGCAAGGACGTCAAAGGCGACGATTCCGAGTCCAATCAAATCATGCGGTTTGAAGTCAGCCAAACCTACGATATTCGCGAGCAAACAAGAGAAGACCTGGTCGATCGCAGACCCTTTTCGGATATCAGGTTCGATTTTGACAGCCGCCTGTTTGATCCCTTAATGATCAATTTCGACACAACGTACAACGTCAACGACAACACGCTGGACACGTTTAATTTTGAATTCGGCGTCAAACCCTTAAAAAACCTTTCCATGTATTTTGAACGCCGCTATACGGCGGACGTTTCCACATTCATCATGGGGACCATCGACCTGGAACTGAGCCGCGGCTGGAGATTGATTTACTCCACACGCTTCGACGAGTTGCTGGAAAAATTCCAGGAAAACGACGTCAGCGTGCGTTACGACAACAAATGCAAATGCTGGGGTTTTGGCTTTGATTTTATCAGCCGAAATAACATAAACTCTGGAATCAACCAAAGGGAGACCAAGTTTTTGTTCACCCTGGAACTGCGCGGTCTGGGTTCTATAGGCACCAAAAAGCGAGAGACACTGTTGCACAGGGATTACAAAGGCTTTTCCATTTTCTAATTTCTAATCGCCGCCTGCGCCCTTAGTCGGCACACTCATTTGCACCCGCACTTGTAATGGACTTTTCACAGGAACTTGCCCGCATAGCGCTGGAAACCGGAGCGATTAAAATCGACGCCGACAACCCGTTCACCTGGGCTTCCGGCTACCGGATGCCAATTTACAACGACAACCGCTT
>JAJDBD010000130.1 GCA_029261575.1 Nitrospinaceae bacterium
GCGCAAAAGGATTTGGGCGATCTCGACGCGGCGGTCGGGTCTTACGACCGGGCGTTGGAGGTCGATCCCGGCGCCGCCTTCGTTCACAACAATCGCGGAAACGCGTTCAGGAATCTGGGAGAAATCGACGCGGCGCTGGCGGCCTACGAAACCGCCATTCAATCCAGTCCCGATTTCGCCGAAGCCCATTACAACCTCGGTCACACGCTTTACGAACAAAAGGAATACCACCGCGCCGCCGACTGCTTGAACCGGGCGCTGGAGATCAACCCCGGTTTGACCGCGGCTTGCCGCTGTCTCGGGAACGCGCTCAACGACATGGGCCAATTCGACGCGGCGCTGGCGGCCTATCAACGGGCCTTGCAAATAGGCGCTCCCGATGCTTCCGGGTACAACAATATGGGAAACACGTTCAGCAATCTGGGCCGGTTCGAGGAAGCGGAGGACGCCTACCGGCAGGCGCTGGAGCTTTGCCCCGAGGACGCCGTCGTTCTGGGCAACCTGGCGGTGAACCTGAATCGCCAGGGGAAAAGCGCGGAAGCGGTCGCCGCTTATCAAAAAGCCCTGGAGCTGAATCCGCAGAATCATTCCGCCCGGCACATGATCGCCGCCCTGACCGGCGACGCTACGGCCAAGGCGCCGCCGTCCTATGTCCGCAATTTGTTCAACCGCTACTCCGAGGATTTTGAAGACCATCTGGTGAACAAGCTGGAATACCAGACGCCCCGGCTCCTGTGCTGCGCCCTGGGCCAATGCCCCGGCGCGCCCGAGCGTTTTGCCAACGCGCTGGATTTGGGATGCGGCACCGGTTTGAGCGGCGTGGAGTATCGGCCTTTCGTGGACCGTATGACCGGCGTGGATATTTCACCCGATATGATTGCGCAGGCGGAGAAAAAAAATATTTACGACGTCTTGCAGGTCGGCGATTTTTTCGAGTTTTTGCAAAGCGACGCCGGGCGCTACGATTTGGTTGTCAGTTCCGACGCGCTGGTTTACGCCGGAGACCTCGAGCCTTTGTTTGAAGCGTTGGAGGGCCGGACGAGTCCGGGCGGACTTTTTGTTTTTTCCACGGAGAGCCACGAAGGGTCCGGGTTTGTGATCCGCGCTTCCGGACGCTACGCCCACTCGAGAGGTTATGTGGAGGCGCTGGCGAAAAAATACCGGTTCGCCGTCGAGGTTTGCCTGTGGGCGGACATCCGCAAGGAGAGTAATCTCTGGGTCAAGGGCGACCTGTTTGTCCTGCGCCGGGGAAGCCCCCGGGGGCAGTAGGCGGAACTTATACGGTGAATATCGCGAACAGGGAACAATTGCCGGGGCCAGTGTTCTGTCAGGCTGAGCCTGTCGAAGCCCGCGCCCTCGCTTGTTTTCGCCCTTCGACAAGCTCAGGGTGACAATCAGCATTCATCGGCTACGGCGCCAACCGCGGGGCCTCCGGGCAGGGCAGAATCTGGAACAAGTTGAGATTCTATGGAATCAGAAACTTTAAGATGGGCGGTCGCCGGCCTGTTGATGGCCCTGTTCAGTTGGGTGGCGATCAGTTTCTTTGTCGATTTGCCCTGGAAGGCGGTCGACGTTTCGCGTCCAGAAAAAAAAGCGGCGGGTTATATATTGATGGCGGTCTGCGCGGGAGCGGGCCTGGCCATCGTCCCCGGTTTGATGGAGTTCGTGTGGCTGGGACTCAAAATGGTTCTCTTTCTGGACATGGACCAGATCATTGATTAAGCCGGGGTACCCCGGCATCGCGAGCGACTGAAAGGAGCGCGGCGATCCAGAAGAGCTGGATTGCTTCGTCGACAGAGCCTGTCCTGAGCCTGACGAAGGACTCCTCGCAATGACGAACGCCCCAAGGGGAGAGGAATTATTTAAAATCCTTCAACTCCTATCCTGTAAATCCTGTCTAAATTTTTTTATGCGCCGCCCGCTTTTTCTTTTAGCAAGGCGCAAATGGCGTCGCAGATCCAGTCGGCGTCCAGCGCCGCGGTGTTGAACGCAATGTCGAATTCGCAATGGCTTTGCGCGTCCGCTTCAAAATAGTTTTGAATGAACTGCCTCCTTTCCTCGTCGTTTTGCCGGACCAATTCCTCGGCCTCCTTTTCGGACAGGTTTCTTACCCTGGCTGTATTTTCCGCCCGGTTCTTAAAGGGCGCGGTCAGCTTGACCCGCAATCCTTCCGGCCTGTTTTTCAAAATAAAATTTGCGCCCCGCCCGACGATGATTGCGTTTTCCTGGAGAACGACGGTTTCGATCAATCGCGAGACTTTCAGGACATAGTCTTTTTTCAGGATCGATCCGGAGCGGATCAGATAATTCATCCATTCGTCCACGAAGCTTTGTTTTTTTTCGTCCAGACTTTCGAGTAATTTTTTATTCAAGTTTTCCTGGGTGGCCATATGGTCGATCAGGCTTTTTCCATAGACTTGCCATCCCAGGGATTTTTCAAGTTTGGGAATAATTTTTTCCTCGCCGCAACCGAAGTCGCGGGAAATGGCCAGGAAGGAGTGGACCTCCGGCTTGTGTGGCGCAGGGGATTCTCCGTGTTTCTCCTGCCACTCTTTAACTTTATTGGCGATAATCGTTTCCGCCAAGGATTCGGGAATTACATTGTCCACAAGAGCCTCCTTAATTTGTCCACTCCACTATTAGAGCGCTTAAATGTTACACCTTTACTAATAGGATTCAAAATTCATTCGGTTTAATCCCGGATTGCGCTGTTTTTATAACGCAAGGATGTTATAAATGCAATGATTGACAAACCTTTTACCCATCCGGAATTTAAATGACGTCCATCGGTTCTCCGGAGTTTTCCCGTCTCAAGCGCCTCGTCGAATCCGGCGCCCGTAATATTCTGTTTGTGTGCACGGGCAACGTGTGCCGCAGTCCGGCGGCGGAATACGTTTTGCGTCATGAACTGACCCGGCGAAATGCAGACGGTTTCACTGTTCATTCGGCGGGATTGCTGGATCTTTCGGCGCGTCCGGCGGACCCAAAAATGGTCGACCTTGCAGGCGACCGCGGAATTTTCATGAAAAACCACCGCTCGCGTCAGTTGAATCCCGATTTGATCGAGCAGGCGGATTTGATATTCGCTATGGAGTTTTTGCACCGGGACGAGGCGGTCCAGCGGGCGCCTGCGGCAAAAGACAAGATTTTTTTGTTCAGCCTGCTGGGTCCGGAAACCGACGGCGAGGAAATTTCCGATCCCCTGGGCGCGCCCGGTTTTATTTATAAATACTGCTTCAACAGGATATTTGGTTTGGCAAAAAACCTCGCGGATTTGCTCGCCCCGCCTCAATCGAGTTAGTTTTTTTCGCTCACAACCAGCCCTTCATTTTTTTTGGATAATTTTAAGGGAAAAAGGCCCCGTCCACTCGCGGAAAACCTCTGGTAAATTCAACGCTTTTTAATTTGACAAAATCCTTTTAAATGGTACATTAAGTCGCTGGATTTTTTTCAAAATTTCTCTAAAGGGATTTTGAGCAAAAGTCCTTGTTTTTCAATAATATAATTGATTTTTGAGGTGGTCCTGTTATAATTAAACCATCTCAATCCAGAAAAAAAGAGGCGTTATGGATACCTATATCCGTCAAACAGCGATTTTTTTCTTTATAGCCGCCGTGGGTTTTGTTTTTGCGACCCAGGGTTTTGCCCAGGGAGGTTTAGATTTAGATCTTGGTAAAGTCCCTGGCGGCGACATTGGCGCCTTCCCTCCCGGAGCAGGCGCGGGACTTGGTCCAGGCCTAGGCGCGCCTGGCGCACCACTTGGCGGACGCCAAGGTTTTAGCGGCGACGATGTCGGCTTTGGGAAGTTTGGCGGCGACGACCCTAATGCCAAAGTCGTTGGCGGTCAAGCCGGAGGCGCCGACAACGTTAATGCCGGCCAAGGAAATCCTAACGTAGGCGGCGCCGAGAAGGGCATCATAATAGTAGATGGTAAGGGAGAAGGAGGCGCATTGTCCCCGCCCGTATCCCAAGGCGGCGGCGGAAGCCAACGTGGCGGTAGGGATAGCTTTGGCGGCGACGACGTCGGTTTTGGCCGCGCAAAAAGCGGCGAAGGGTTTAGCGGCGACGACGTAGGTAAATCTTCCGAGCAGAAAGTGACAGCGGATTCGTTGTCCGCCGACGTTCAAAAAGCGATCTTAAAAGCGCAGGCGGATGGCACAGACGTCGGAGCGGCGACGACCAAAGCCATGGCGGAAGCGATTGTCAAAGCCAATACGGCGGGTCTGAACCTGAGCGCGGTAACCAAACAAATCAGCAACGTCGCCATCAGCACGGCGGCG
>JAJDBD010000131.1 GCA_029261575.1 Nitrospinaceae bacterium
AGCGACGCGCTTTGTTTGATCTCGATCGAAGTCAGGTTGATGAACCCGGCGGCGACGATTAAAACCCCCGCTATGCCGACGAGGGTTTTTTCTTTTTGCGCGGGGGAAAGCAAATTGCTCAGCGTTCTCGCGTTCAGCAGAGCGAGCGCGGGAAAGACCGACAGGATGTAACGCAGGGTTTGCGTCTGGCTGGAACTCATCACCGCGAGAACCACGCCGATCCACACGAGCAGGAAAATGGATTGCGGAGATTTATTCTTCACCGCGTCGCTTAAAAAAAGAGCGAATCCGGCAAAGGTTACGGGAACCCAGGGCCAGTAATTTTTCAACAGGTCTTTTAGATAGCCCAGAAAATAAAACGGATCGCCGGCGCCGGTCGCCAGGCCGTCGCTCCCGGTGAGTCCGCGATGTAGAATCAGCCAGCCGAAATGCGTTTCGAGAAACGGGTCGCCAAACTTCAGCCAGTTGACGGCGTACCAACTGCCGCCCAGGCTGAGCGCGACGAGAGCGCCGGATAAAAACCAACCGTTGAACAGGCTCTTCCATCGACCCGTGCATATCAGAAACACCGGCGCGATCATCAGGGGAAACACGCCGAGAACGCTTTTGGTCAAAATCGCCAGCGCGGTGAACAGGCCGAAAAGCAAATGCCAGCGCGGTCGGTCGAGTCCTCGATAAAAACTGTAGAGAGCCGCGACGAAGAAAAACGTAAGCGTTACGTCCACCATGGCGCGCCGGGCGTAATCCGCGTAGAAACCGGGAAAGACCAGAATGGCCGCGCTGATGAAGGCCGTCCAGCGATCATTAAACAGGCGCAGGCCGAACAGGTAGGTCAGCCACACGGTGGCGGCGCCCAACAGGCCGCTGTGCAATACCGAACTGAAGGCGGAGACGCCAAACAGTTTGTAGCTTGCCGCCATCAGCCAAAAGGGAAGAGGCGTGTTGTCGAACGACGGCGTTCCGTGGTAGGTCACGACCATGGGGTTGGCCGCCTTGAGCATTTCCTTGGCCTTTTGGGCGTAGTAGGCGTCGTCGTTGTTTCTCAGGGTGACGCCGTACGGACGGCCCAGAAAAATCAGCAGAGCCAGGGCAATGAGAAAATAGAGTTGAAAGGTTCGGTTGGACCAAATGGAGGACATGAGCGGGGGCCGGGCCGAGTCGGGTCAGGTCGGAAAAATGTTTTTACGGGCTAGAGGTAATGGTTTAAATCCTGTTTCTCCTGCTCGCTGGCGGTGGGGAGAAATAGAAACCCAAAAGTTTCCAGCCTCCACACGAGAACGTCCAGCCCTTTCAACATGTGGAGCCAGTGAAACAATCCGCTAACGAGAGACCTTTTGTTGAGTCCGTCCCGGCAGAGAATAAAATCGCGCAACTGACGGCGGTTGCGTTTGATGAAAACCCAATTGCCGCGTTCCCGCAGGATTTGAATCAGTTTAAATAGATTTAGGATTCGTTCCACTATGGGAGGTTGAAGAGCAGATTAAATGCGCTTTTAGCGTTTGGCCAATTGCGACCTATAATATATCATTGGGAAAACCAAGTAAAGACGGCGCGCTTGCGCCGAAGCCTCGAAACCTTTTTGGAAAACCTTCCTTGATGACCCCGGACTCATTGGCCGACGCGGCCCAATCCAAAATTCAAACCGATTCAGAACTGACGGCTCGCCACCTGGAGTACATGAAACGAATGGTGGCGGTCGAAAGCCGGAGCTTTGGCGTCAACGAATATCCCGGCGACCGCGAAACGCCGACGGACATGCGGGACATTCTGCAACTGGCCGGGGAATACCTGCGGGACGTCGGGTTCCAGAACATACGCGTCAACGAACCCGCTCCGGGTCCGGTCCGCGCCACGCCGATTCTCATGGCGGAAATACGCGCCGGAGACGAAAAGCCGACGGTGTTGTTGTACGCCCATCTGGACAAGCAACCGTATATGGACGACGCGCAATTTAACAAGTGGGGCGGGACGCCGCCCTGGGAGTTGCGGTGGAACGAAGATAAGACCCGAGCTTACGGGCGCGGAGCGGCGGACGATTTGAGCGGGGTCGTTGCGATCGGCATGGCCGTGGACGCGCTTTTAAGATCGCTCGGCGGCGCTCCGGATTCTTTGAATGAGGACGCATTGCTCCGTCTGCCCTGCAACGTCAAAGTCGTTTTCGAGACCGAGGAGGAATCCGGCTCCGCTACGCTGATTGAACAAATTTTGCAGAACCGGGAGTTTTTCAGTTCCTGCGACTGCGTGATCATCACCGACGTGGTGAACCCCGCAACCGGGGTTCCGGGACTGACCACGTCCCTGCGCGGCATTGTTCAAACGTACGTGAGTTTGAAATCCGTTGGAGGCGGACAGTCCATGGACGCCGCTACGGCGCTGTACAAAATGCTGGCGAGTTTGACGGATGGCGACCAGTCACTGGCGGTGGAAAAGATCGTCCGTGCGGATGCGCCGGTCACAGACGAAGAGAGAATCGGTTTGGAGAAAGTCCCGACGTCCGTCGCTGCGTTGCGCGAGATGGCGGGTCTGCTTCCGGAAATCCTTTTGACCGTGCCGGAAGATAAAGTGGAAATGCTCGTTGCGCAACTCCGAAAATCCTACGCCAACGCGCGGCCCGGTCACCGGGTTTGCGGCGGCGTTATTCTGGGGATTGCGGGCGCGCGCCTGGGTTTTAAGTTAAAGCCGGGGAGCGCCGGAGACGTCTTGACGGCGCGCTTGCGGGAAACGATAGACGCTCTCAATCCGTTTCGGCTCAAAGTTGGTTTGAACAAGGTTTCCGGCGGGGAGGGCGACGAATTCCGGCTGGACCTGATCGTTCAATCGGCGACCAAGGATCCGCACTCCGGGGTGAACGGAGGTCCGTTCCCGGTGCCGGAAATGCAGTTGGCGAAAATGATTGTTGGAATCGCAGGCGCCGTTTTAACGCTGGAGGAATTTATCGAAGTTTCGGACGGGCATCCGGCGATGAAGGTCGAATCGCTTTTCGCTGACCAGGAAGGGGCCGTCCAGCTTTTTGAAAACAAGACGGCCAAAGCGCTCGTGGAAATTCGCCTGGCTCCCGGCAACGACGAGGAACAGGCGCGGGAGTTTTTAAAGAAGCATTTGAGGGCGAATACGCCGCAGGGCTTTACCGCGGAATTTGATGACGACAAGGGTGGGCCGCCCTGGATGAGCGGAATCGATCATCCGGCTTTTTCCAAAATGCTGGCGTCGTTGGAAGCGGGATTCCAAACGCCGGCTTGCTTGTATGGTTGCGGCGGGTCTATCCCTTTTGTGGGCAAATTGATGGACGCCCTGGGGGAAATTCCTCCCCTGTGCATCGGCGCCTACGACTCGGATTGCCAGATGCACGAACCGAATGAAAGTTTGTCGATGAAGGATTTGCTGGGATGCGCGCGCTCCATCGCGCATTTTATTTCCCATATAGAAAAGGCGTTTCCGAATTCCTGATATTGGATTTATTTTGGCGCTGGAAACCTGAGCGATCTTACTGTATTATTCTTCCTCTTACTCCCATTCGCGCACCTGAGAATTTAAGGCCCGCGCCGCCAAGCCTTTACCAACTATATGATTGCGATTGAAACGTCATGGCTGAAACTGAAACGGAAGATTCAAATTACCGGCCGGTAAATATTGAGTTCCTGGAGCAGGGCGGGGACGAACTGTTTGATATTTTTTACCGGACGGAGAGCTTCGGCGAAGTGAAGTTCGTCAAGTTTGCCAGTTCGAGTCCGGAGCACCAGGACAAAGTTCGGAACATCCTCGAATCGGGGGAAACCGAGGAAGAGTTCTACATTCACGAAGAGGATCTGTTCAAATATTACAAGCACGCCACCAACACGCTTCGCGCGATGGCGAAGAACCCCAGGATCCCGCAAAAGGAAAAAGCCCAAAAAGTCTACGAGGTCTCCAAGACCATCATGGAGGAGTTTTTCGAGTACAACGCCTCCAACAAGATTCTCACCTCTTCCGAGGAGGTGATGAGCATTATGGACGAATGCCTGTCGCATCAAGACGTCGGTTTCTCGGCGCTATCGGAAATCACCAACAAGGATTATTACACCTACACGCACAGCGTGAACGTCGGTTTGTATTGCATGACGTTTGGAATCAAAATCAAACTTCCCCCGGACGACATAAAATATTTGGGGCTGGGGGGGATGTTGCACGACGTGGGCAAATCCAAAGTGCCCTACGAGATTCTGAACAAGGACGGAAAGCTGACCGACGAGGAGTTCAACGAAATCCAAAGCCATGCGCCCATGGGCCAGGAAATCTTGCAGGGCATGGAGTGCTACAACACGAAGGTGTGCCGCATGGCGGGAGAGCATCACGAAAAATACAGCGGCGGAGGATATCCCAATGATTTGGAGGGAGAAAAGATTCACCCCTTTGCCCGCGTTTGCAAGATCATGGACGTCTACGACGCCCTGACCACGCGTCGATCCTACAAAAAGGCGATGGCCCCTTTCGACGCCCTCATCCTGATGAAGAAACAAATGGGACCCGAGTTTGACCCCAAACTGTTGGACAAATTTATCATGTTGATGGGTCCGGACCTTTAAGAAACCTTCCGATCATTCCAATTTTTTAGCGGACCCTCCCCCACCGTCGAGGCCGCCGCCTCGGGCCAGCGCCTGAAGGCGATGTTTGATATCCAATTACTTCCCAACTCGTAGCGTTTCTCTAACAAGTTGCGCCTATTACCACCGGGCGTTGCCTGGCCGGTCAATCCATCGCGATGGCCACTGCCTGGGCGGCGATTTTTCTTAATTCGGGAAGGGCCGCGTCAAACTCTGCGGGTTTTATATTCAACGCCTGGAGAATTCCGGGCTTTTCCAATCCTTGCGGAAGTTCGATTCCGTCTCCGTAATCCAATTCCAGAGCGGCGGTTTTTGCCAGTTCCACCACCAGGGTCAGGCGGCTCTTCTGTCCGGAAGGCAGGCGTTTGCCAGTTTGCCGCACGGTTTCCACGAGGGGTTCCGGAAAATTCCAGGATTCAGCGATCATCCCTCCCAACTCCGCCAGCGTGCATCCAAACTCTTTGGATTGGGCGTCCCACAGCGTGGTTTTGTTTTCCTTCGCGGACTGAATAAACGATTCGAGGACTTGTTTCGTTTCAAAGGCGCAGGCGATTTTTCCGAGGTCGTGCACCAGGCCGGCGGTGAAGAAGTCGTCGATTTCCGCCTCGCCAAAGCATTGAGCCAACTTCCCCGCCAGAGCGGCCATGGCCGCCGAATGCCGCCAAAAATCGCCCAACACCCGGTTGTCGGATTCAAAATTGTCCTGGGTATAGCGTTCGTAAATGGGGGCGGAAACAATGATATTTTTTATGGCGCCGGGTCCCAGCAAACCGGAAGCCTGGGTCAGGGAAGAAATCTTTCCCGAATAGCCGTAAAGCGGCAGGTTGGCCTCCCGCAAAACGTTGCAGGCCAGGGAGACGTCGAATTTTATGATCTCCAGAATGTCGTAATCCATGGCCGACATGCTCTCGATATCGTCGAGCAGGCTCGCCATTTTCAGCGGCAGGCAGGGGAGTCCCCTATATTTGGCAAAGGCCTCGGCGTTATTTGCCATCTTCCGCCGACCCGCAAACCGTCTGGTTTCTTCCGCCGCTTTTGGCTTTGTACAGAGCCTTGTCGGCGACGTTTAAAAACTCGGTATGATTTTTCATTGTCTCGCGGTCCAACTCCGCGACGCCGCAACTGAGAGTCAGTTGGAAACTTTTCCCCTCATGGGAAAACTCCAGCCGCGAAGCTTCCTCCCGGATTCTTTCCGCGATAATGAAAGCCCCTTGCAATTTGGCTTCCGGCAACAGCAGGATGAACTCCTCTCCGCCGTAGCGCGCCGCCAGGTCGTTTGCCCGGCAGGCTTTTTTTAATATCGCCGCGATCGTCATCAGAATCTCGTCGCCCTTCTGGTGACCGTAGGTATCGTTGACGTTTTTAAAATGATCCAGGTCGACCATGACGATTGAGAAGGGGGATTCGTAACGCCGACTGCGCATAAACTCGTTACTCAAAACCCTCTGCATTTCCTGATGATTGTTCAGTCCGGTCAGGCCGTCGGTGATCGAAAGCGTTTTGACCTTGTCAAAATTGGTGGCGTTGCTGATGGACATGGCCAGAAAGTCGGCCACGTTCAACACATAATCCAGGTCGCCAACGGAAAAAGTTCCTTTTTCATTGTCGTTCAAATTGATCGCGCCGACGATCTCGTTTTGGATCATCAGCGGAATACAAACGAAAAAGTTATTTTTAAACAGGGGGTTCCTTTTGCCCTTGAAGTATTTTGATTGGACAAAGTCGTGGACAAGAATATAACTGCCTTTGGAAATGGCGTCCTTCATGATTCCCGAGTCGTTGATATGCAGGGACAAATCGCCTGGAATGCGAGCGTGATTGTGGCAGGCCAGCTCCAGGGTTTTCCGGCTGTCGTCGTAAAGAAACAGGGTAAAATACCGAATGGATAATATATGCGGGAGTTTTTCGACCAGCATGGATTTGATATGGTCGAGGGATAAAAGGCTGATGCTTTTATGGAGGTAAAGCAGGTTGTTCAAATCCGACAAGGATTGGCCGAGCAATTCCTTCTGCCTTTTGACCAGATCAAAAATCAGTTTTCTTTCCGTTTGCCTTAATTTTGCCCGATCTTCCATGTTTTACCCGTAGTGGCAGGTCCGCGTTGGCAAGCCCAACTGTCGTCAATTTTATGACGAAAAGGTATCATTAAACAGGGTAGGCGCCCGCAATAAATGTATAGGGTAATATGTTAACATCCCTTGCATGGGATAGAACCAGTATTTTAAGGAAGTCTCTAAAAAAACCTCGAAACTCCGTTCAGCCCTTATGAAATAAGGGTCTGCGAGGGCGCCTGGCGCGATCCCGTTGAACGGCCAGGGACTCGCCTAAAACCGGTTTCCAGTTAGGGGACCCGATCCTTTTGGATATGGTATGCCTTTTGCTTAATATTAAAAAACCAATGGGCAAGTCCATGAACGTCAATTTTAAAACATACGGAACCAAAACATTCGCCTGGGGACTCCTGACCTGGATTCTGCTATTTGTCCCCGCTCGCGGCGTTTCCCAAACCCTCGACCTCCAGCCTCCTCCGGAGGAAATGGCCCGGGTGGATAGTATCCATATCGGCCCGCATCCGGATTTCACAAGAATTTATATCAATCTAAGCCGCCGGGTGGACTACCGCGTCAACGCGGATTTTTATCAGAAAAAAGTTTCTCTGGTGATGAACGCCGCAGAATTAAGTCCTCGGGTGCGGTCGCGGATTTTTAAGGACGTCAATCTGGAAAAATACGAAGTGGTCCAGATTGGCAACCTGGTGGAAATCGCAATTTTCCTGAAAAACCCAAACAGCCGGTTCATCCATTTCATTCAAGACAAGCCGACCCGCATTGTTTTGGATATAAAGGGAACTCAAAAACCGTTTATCACAACCCGCGTTGCCGGGAAAGGTGAAGCCGACTCGTCCGTAAGGAGAGAGGTTCCGGTCCGCGAGGCCGTCCAGGCGGAAACCGCCGCGGTATCCATTCCCGGTATGAGTCCAAAAAAACTGCGGGAGATTCTTCAAAAGGACGCCGAAGACAAAGCAACATCGGGGCGCGACGATTACGACAAGGCCCTCAAGGCTTTTCAAAAAAAGGAAGACTCAAAGGCCATCCAACTGTTTCAGAAATTTTTGAAGAATTTTCCCGACAGCGCACTGGCCGGCAACGCGGCTTATTTGAAGGCCGAAACGGAATTTCAATTGGGATTCACCCAAATCAATCCGGTGTATGAGGCGGCCCTCTCGGCTTATCAATTTGCCTTGCGGCGTTATCCCGATTCCCGCTTTCAGGATCACGCGTTGTTAAAAGTCGCGTTCATTTTTCAGGAACTGGGTTACGGATTGGAAGCCCGCGCCTTGTACGAAGACGGACTGCGACGGAATCCAAAAAGCCCCTACAGCGAAGCCCGCAATCTGGGCCTGGCCCAATTGAGATTGAAGGAAAAGGGCTACGACGACGCCTACAATGCGTTTAAGAAAATCCTGAAAACCTCGCCGGAAAATATAGACGCGCAGAAGGGAATATTTGAAGTCGCCCAAAGCCTTTACGAGGAAAAACATTTTGGCCGGGCGCTGGAAGTTTTCGAGGAAGGCGTGGAGCGCTGGCCCAGTCAGTTGAACGTCGATCCCCGGATTCATTTCCAGATGGCGGAAATATATTTTAGAAAAAAACTCCACAAACAAGCGCGCTTCCATTATTTTGCGCACGTCAACCTGAACCCGGAATCGGAGGAAGGCCACCGCGCCCTGAACCGGATCGGCGACTCCTATTTTCTGGAGGAGAATTACGAAAACAGCCTGGCTATTTTCGACGACTCCTCCAAACTGAATCCGGGGAGCCGGGAATCCCAGTACGGCCTCATTCGCCTGGCCGACATCGGCGTCCGGGATCCGGCGCTTCCGCTGAAAAATATCGTTTTCGATCTCTCGGCTTATTACCACCCATTCGATACCTACAACCAGATCGAAAAAACTCCGGTGGATCAGGACATCCTGGCCGAGGTCACGCTCAGCCGCGGCGTCGCCCTGCTCAAGGAACACCGGTTTTTGGAAGCCGTCAAATACTTTAAACGTCTGTTGCCTTTAGGACCTAATTCGCATTTTTACCAGGAGGCAAAAAACAATATCCGGCAGGCCTTGATATTTCTGGTCGACCGCTATTCCGAGCAGGAAGGGTATCTGCCCATATTGTATTCCTACGCCGATTATCAAAACCTTCGGCTCGAACCCATCGACAACCTGAAAACCCTGGTGCAGATTGGCGAGGCCTATCAGGCCATATCCATGTATCAGGAAGCGGTTCAGTTTTATCAGAAAGTTAAAAAGCTGGACGTCCGCCGCCTGTACAGCGACCGGGTGTTTCTCAACCTGGGACGGCTCCACCTCGAACAAAAGAATTACGCCGACGCCGAAATCGTCGCCCGAACTTTTTTAGCGAACTTTACCCGCAGTTCCAGAATGTCCGAGGCGGTGGAACTGCTGGCCGCCTCTTATGAAGGGCGCGGAAATTATCAGTCCGCCATCGATTCTTATTTGACTCTGGTGGACGCCGAGGTCAATCCCTCGAAAGCTTTTTTTATGATCGGGGAAAACTTCAACCGGCTGGGCGATCTTAATCAGGCGACCCATTACTACCAGGAAGCCATCGACGCCTACGATCACGGCGCCGGCGCGGTTCCAAAACATATTCCGCCGACTTACCACAAGTTGGGGTTCGCGTTGTTCAAGAACGGAGAACTGGTCCGCGGAAAGGAAATTCTGAAGGCCGCGAAGGAATTATTTCCCGAACATTGGCTAAAAGACTGGAACTCCCTTCAACTGGCGGAAGCCTACCAGCAAAACCAGGAAACCGAGAACGCGGGAAAAGAACTGGACCAACTGGCTCAATCGGCAACTGCGGACGACATCCTGAAACGCGCCGCAAAAACCGAGTTGGATATGTTGCAATGGGAAAAACAATTCAAAGACCTGCTTTAATAATTTATAATGATTAAGGTAAACGAAATCCACCCTGCCGTTTCAATAGCCATGAAGGAAAACGAGGTGAACGAGGACAATCGGAAAGTAGACGTCGAGGTTCTCAATCGCGCGTTTGAATCCTTCAATCAGGTGACCCAGCAACTTCAAAACTCCTACGAAAAACTGCAACAACGCATTCACGAACTGGATCTTGAGCTGGATAAAAAAAATCGGGAACTGGAAACCAACCTCCAGGAAAAAGAGCAGGTCAAAAATTATTTAAACATCATTCTTGAAAACCTCGTCTCCGGGGTGATCGTCCTCGACACGGAAAACCGCATCACCACTCTCAACCGCGAGGCCGAGACCATCGTCGGCGAACCGGGAGAAAACTGCCTCGGCGGATATTTGAAAGACCAGACCTTTTCGGGCCTGCTGGAAGGCTTGAAAGAACGCCTGGACCAATCGCCGTCCGCTAAACCCTCCGTTGAAAAAGAGTACAAGGCGCCGAACGGCGAAAAGCGCAACCTCCGGGTATCCGCCTCCACCGTTTGGAACCAAAAGGCGCAAGCCTCGGGCGCCGTGTTTGTTCTCCAGGAAATCACCGAATTAAAGCGCCTGGAAGAAGAGGCGCAAAGAAACCGCCGACTGCGCGCCATGGGCGAAATGGCCGCCGGCATCGCCCACGAAATCCGCAACCCTCTGGGGAGCATCGAATTGTGCGCCTCGCTGTTGCGCGACGACCTGAAAGGGGACGAAGATCCCGAGAAAACCCAACTGGCCGACAGCATTTGCAAAGGCGTGAGCCATATGGATCGCGTTATTTCCAGCCTGCTCCTCTTTGCGCAGTCCCCGCACCCGACCAAACAAAAATGCGACATGACCGCGCTGATGAAAGAATTGCTGGATTTTTCCATGCAACTCGTTTCGCCGGACGAAATCGAAATCATCTCCGACTTCGGAGACGAACCCCTGTGGGGTTCCGGCGACGCGGAATTGTTGAAGCAGGTTTTTCTGAACCTGATACGCAACGCCATTCAGTCCATGCCCGAAGGCGGCGAGTTGCGCATTTCGATTAATAAATCGTCGCCCGACGGCGATTCGCAATCCAACCCGGACCCGCGAGGTTTCATCGCCGTTTCGGTGGCGGACGCGGGTCCTGGGATCGACAAGGAAAATCTTTTGAAATTGTTCAATCCATTTTTCACCACGCGCGACAAGGGCACCGGGCTGGGACTGGCCATAGCGCACAATATCGTCAAAGCCCATCAAGGCGCCATCGACGTGGAAAGCGAGCCGGGAGAAGGCGCGTGTTTCACCGTAAAAATTCCCTGCTGGCAAGAAGCCGTCCATGAAAAATAACGCCGACAAAAAAATCCTGATCGTCGACGACGAAGGCGAAATGCGCATCGCCCTCAACGCCGCCCTGAAACGCGGAGGTTACCAGTTGGAAACCGCCGAAAACGGCAGGCAGGCGCTGGATAAATTTGAAGAAGACCACTTCGATCTGGTCGTCACGGACATTCGGATGCCAAAGATGACCGGATTGCAATTACTCCACGAAGTCAAAAAACGTTCGCCGCAAACGCTGGTGATTGTGATGACCGCCTACGGCGATATCGACAACGCGGTGGAAATCATGAAAGCCGGAGCGTTCGATTATTTATTGAAACCCTTTTCCGCCGATGTGTTGCAATCCACCGTGGCTCGGGCCTTTATCGCCCATCCGCCGGCGGCCCGACCGACGTCCGCCGCCAAGGAACCGCCGCCTTCGAAAGAGAAAAACATTGTCACGCTCAACGCGGAAATGCAAAAACTATTGCAGTTTGTCGAGAAAATCGCCTACAGCAAATCGACCGTTTTGATTTCCGGAGAAACCGGCTCGGGTAAGGAAATGTTCGCCCGCTTCATCCATCAAAGCAGTCCCAGGTCCGCCAGTCCTTTTCTGGCCGTCAATTGCGCCGCGTTGCCGGAGGGCCTGCTGGAAACGGAATTGTTTGGACACGAAAAAGGCGCGTTCACCGGAGCCGTCTCCAGCAAGGAAGGCAAATTTGAGATGGCCAACGGAGGCACCCTGCTTCTCGACGAAGTGACCGAGATGAGTCTGTCGCTCCAGGCCAAGCTCCTGCGGGCGCTTCAGGAACACGAAGTCGACAAGGTCGGCGGAAGGGAGCCTATTCCCGTCGACGTGCGGGTGGTGGCGACGTCCAATCGCGATATAAAAAAAATGGTGCGCGAAAATAAGTTTCGCGAAGACCTTTATTACCGGCTCAACGTGATTCCCGTAAAAATTCCGCCGCTCCGCGAACGCCCGGAAGACGTCCCCGCCCTGGCTGAATATTTTTTGGAACGGCAATGCCGGGAGAATGGAAAAACCATTCAGTCCATTTCGGGCGACACGCTCAAGGGCCTTAAGAAATACCAGTGGCCCGGCAACGTTCGGGAACTGGAAAACGTGATCGAGAGGGCGACGCTCATCTGTCAGGGCGAACAACTCATGCCGTCGGATCTGTTCATGGACGACGAAGACCTGCACGCAGGTTCCGCGGGCGGCGAAGGGCAAGCTAAACTCCGGGGCACGATTTACGACGTCGAAAAAGAATTAATCCTGCAAACCCTGGACGAGGTCGACGGCAACAAGACCCGGGCGGCGGAACAACTGGGCATCAGCATCCGCACCCTGAGAAACAAATTGAACGAGTACAAACTGAAAACCACGGACTCGTAGACCCCCCGGCGCCAGTAAAAAAAATTTCGACAGGATTTACAGGATTAACACTGATCGACGAGGCGTTAGCCCGGCTCCCCCTTGCAAAGGGGGTTGGGGGGATTCCTCCTCTGAAAAAATTAATAGAAAATCTTTTAGACAGGATTAATACGGATAGCTTTCAAGTTAGAAAGGCTGGGTCCAGCGGCACGCTGGCCTCTCCCTTGGCGGGAGCGCTCACGGAGCGACGGGCTGGGTGAGGGTGAGCACAAAAACAAACCATCTAAATTTTTAGCGGAAGAATCACCCCAGCCCTCTTACGCAAAGCTATCCGTAGTAATCCGGTCTAAAATTTCCCTTGTTGGTTTACTATTGCCCCTGCGGCGAGCAGCTGGTCGTCAAATAACTGACAAGCAAAATTCCGGGTCCTTCGCCCGGTGTTCCTCTTCCCATCGCCAACCCCTTTAAAACTGGCCATTTCCCGGTCTGTTGACGCGGCGGACCATTTCCCTGGCCTTCTGAAGGTTTTGGTATGGAATTTGCTTTTCTCCAGTAAAGTCAAAAGTTCTACCCATCAATCGTTCATTCTTTCATTAGGAAACAAAGCCATGGACTTCACGACCTCGATGAAAATTACCTCCTCCGGCCTTTCGGTTCAGCGCCAGAGGATGGACGCCATCGCCAGCAACCTGGCCAACATCGAAACCACCCGCACACCCGAAGGCGGACCCTACCGGAAAAAGGAAGTGGTGATCACCGCTCTGCCGATGGAAAACGAATTCGGCCAGGCCTTGCGATCGGAGTTGGGCGAGCATCTTAAACAAGTGAACGTGACCGAGGTGATCGAGGATCAATCCGAACCGAAACTGGTTTACGATCCGGACCATCCGGACGCCAACCAGGACGGCTACGTGGCCATGCCCAACATCAATCTGATGGATGAAACCGTGAACATGATCAACGCATCGCGCGCCTTCGAAGCGAATATCTCCGCCGCCAGCGCCGCCAAGGCCATGGCTCAGCGGGCGATCGATCTTGGCAGATAAACGAAAAAACGAAAAACTGACGAGACGTCTTCATTAACTCAAACCCAATTGACGCGGAATAACTTATGGACGCTTTACTGGAATTCGTAAAAAACCTTCAAGTTTTATATCAGGAACTGACGCCGGGGAAAAAATCAGCCGCCATGATTTTAGGAGCGGTTATCATCGCTTCCCTCGTGGTCATGTCCTTTTGGTTGCAAGCTCCCGACTACCAAACCCTCTACGGCAATTTGTCCGAAGAGGACGCCGCCAATATCGTTGAAGAGTTGAAATCCAAAAAAACGCCCTACCAATTGGCCAACCAGGGAAAAACCATACGGGTCTCTTCTGCTCAGGTGCATGAAATTCGGCTCGAACTGGCCACCAAGGGTTTGCCGAAAGGCTCGGAAGTGGGACTTGAGCTGTTTGAAGACACTCCGCTCGGCATGACCGAGTTTGTGCAAAAACTGAATTTCCAGCGAGCCTTACAAGGCGAGTTGGCCCGGACGATTAAAACCCTGGACGTCATCGATCAGGCGAGAGTTCATTTGGTGATTCCCAAGAACACGCTTTTCCTGAAAGAAAAACTCGAGGGCAAGGCCTCCGTCATGGTCAAAATCCGGAATGGAAGGACCCTGTCCGTGGAGCAAGTGCAGGGCGTCATCCACCTGGTCTCCAGCAGTGTGGAAGGCGTGTCTCCCAAAAACGTCGTGGTGGTGGATATCCAGGGCAACATCCTTTCCGGAGACGTCACAGGCTCCACGGAAGCGATGGCCGCCTCCTCCAACTTCAAACACAAGCTTAAAGTGGAAAAAGCCCTGCAGACCAATATCCTGAAAATGTTGGAAGAAGCTCTGGGGCCCGGCAAGGTCGTGGCCCGCGTCAGCGCGGAACTGAACATGGAAAGGGCCGAGCAGACGGAAGAAATTTTCGATCCCGATTCGCAGGTGGTGAGGAGCGAACAGCGGGCGGAAGAATCGACCACCGGCGCCGTGCCGCCGGGCGGAATCGCCGGAGTTCAATCTCTGCTTCCCGAAGGCAACGCGCAACCCGGCGTTCCAGGGTCCGCCGCCAAGCGAAGCAAGGAAAACCAGACACTGAATTACGAAATCAATAAAGTGATCAAACGCACGATCAAACCCATGGGCGCGATCAAGAAACTTTCGGTCAGCGTTTTGATAGACGGTTCCCTGAAGGGCGATCCGCCGGTCTATACGGCGCGCGCGCCGGAGGAGATGTCGCAATACCTGGAACTGGTCAAAACCGCGGTGGGTTACGACGCGGCGCGCGGCGATCAGATCAACGTGAAAAACACTCAATTCGATAAAACCCTGATCGAGGAGCAAAAAGCCCAGATGGAACGCGAAGGTCTGGTGGACCTTGGAATTCAGGGGGCAAAATACCTGCTGGCTCTGGTCTTTCTGATCCTGCTCTTCTCCCGAGTGCTTCGTCCCATCGCGACCTGGATGACGACCTCGGTCGAAATGATCGAACCCCTCGCTCTGCCGACGGCGGAGGAAGCAGCCATCGAAGATGAAAAACGCCGGTTGGCGGCGATGGGAAGTCAATCCCAGGAAATGCGCAAGGCCGTCGCCGATTTTGTCACGGCAGATCCCAAAGTCACCGCTGGAATCCTGCGGCGCTGGCTTAAAGAACGCAACATTTAACTCGTGAAGGCGCTCATGCAAACTCAAATCAAAGGACCGGAAAAAGCCGCAGTCTTCCTCCTCTCCCTGGGGGAAGCCGTCGCGGCTAAAATTTTGGCGGAGATGGATCAAAATGAAATTCAATTGATCGGAAAAAAAATGTCCGCGCTGGGAGAGGTCGATCCGAAAACCCTTGAACAAATCAACCGGGAATTTATCGAGAAATCCCAAAACAGCCAGGAGGCGTGGCTGGGAAAAGGATCCGAATTCCTCAAGGCCGCTTTAAAGAAAACTTTGAATCCGGATAAAGTGGCGGAGGTCCTGGACAATATCTCCGCTCCGGGCGAGGAATCCGGCGGCGGACTGGAAACCCTGCAATCGATGGAGCCGCCGCAAATCGCCGCTTTCCTGATTGGAGAGCATCCCCAGACTGCGGCCATCGTCATGACCTATCTGGAACCCGCCGTGGCCGGGCAAGTGTTGCGAGACCTGCCTGAAGATCGGCGTCTGGATATCGTCAAGCGCGTGGCGTCTTTGGAAAAAGTTTCCCCGCAGGCTTTGAAGGAACTCGACGAAACGCTTCGCGATGAATTCCGCGCGGCGGGAATCGCCTCCGGAAACGTTCTGGGAGGCAAAGCAACGGCGTCGCGAATTCTGGGAGGCCTCGACCGCCAGACGGAAATTGCCCTGCTGGCACAATTGGAAGAAACCGATCCCGCCATGGCGGAAGATATTCGCAACCTTCGTTTTACGTTTGAGGATATAATCAAAATAGACGATTCAGGAGTGCAGATGGTATTGAGCGAGGCGAGTCGCGAGGATTTGACGGCGGCCTTGAAAACGGCCAGCGAAGAAGTGAAGGAAAAAATCTTCTCCAACCTCTCCCTGCGCGCCGCCCGCATGTTAAAAGAAGACCTCGAATCCCTGGGGCCCACGCGCCTTTCGGTCGTCGAAAAAGCGCAGCAAAAAATCGTGGAACTTTTTAAAAGTTTTGAAAGCCGCGGAAAAATCGCCATAGGAGCCGCCAGTGCCGACCAACTCGTTTAATCCTTCGATAAAATTTGTTCCAGACTACGGACCGGGAGCGGAAGAAGATCCCTCTGCCGGTAAGTCGTCGGAGGCGTTTGAGTTCGCCGAATTCGGCGCTAGAAAATCCAGCGACGCTTCGCTACGGTTTTCTTACGACTCCGAAACTGCGCGCAATTTCGATAAAATCAACGTTAAGAAAGCCCGGGAGGGAGTCAAGGAAATCGTCCGCGACGCCCTGAACAAGGCCAAGGCTCAGGCGGGTATCATCAAGGAAACCGCCCGGACAGAGGGCTTCAACGCAGGTTACAAGGAAGGATTTCTAAAAGGCGAGGAGTTTGCCAAAGGGGAATTTTCTCCCTTCCTGGAAACCTTGCTCGGCGTCATCGACAACCTCAGCGGATTTCGCAAAAATCTGTTCGCCAAGGTGGAAAGGGAGATGCTGGAAATGACGGTCGATCTGGCCAAAAAAATCATCCATCATGAACTTTCAACTCGCGAGGACAGCGTCCAGGATATCATTCACCTTGCCATTCAATCCGTTCTGGACCGGGAGAACCTGACGCTCCGGATCAATCCAGCGGAGAAAATTTACGCGGAAACATATCGCCCGGAGATTCAGCAATATTTTGGAGACGTCAAAAACCTTGTCATTCAACCGGACCCGAGCATCGCGCGCGGAGGATGCGTCGTCGAAACCAATTTTGGAACCATCGATGCGCGGCTGGAACGATTGAACGAGCAGATCGACGGAATCCTGAATCTCGCGCCGCCCGCGCCCGAACCCGAGCCGGAGGCGGAGAAACCGCCGCCGGTCGCGCCGCCTTCTTCCGAGGAGTTCTGAACCATGGAAGAAACCATCGACCTGAAAAAATACCGGACTAAAATTTCCGACACGTCCTTTGTTAAAAAATCGGGCCGCGTCAAACGCATCGTCGGGTTGGTGGTCGAAGGAGACGGCCCCGCAGTTTCCGTTGGAAGCTTGTGTTTGATCCATCCAAAAACAGGTCGGCCTCCCATAGAAGCTCAAGTTGTCGGGTTCAAGGAACGCTCCATTATGCTGATGCCGCTGGGCGAGTTGGCCGGCGTCGAACCGGGAGCTACGATCGAGTCCCTGGAAGAATCGCCGACGTTCAATGTGTCTTCAAAACTTCTGGGACGCGTGATCGACGGAACGGGAAGGCCGCTGGACGGACTGGGACCGCTCCCCATGGGCCAACAATATCCCCTGATGGGCAAGCCCCTCAACCCTTTGGATAGGGAACGTATTCAACGCCCCCTGGACGTCGGCGTCCGCTCAATCAACGGACTGCTCACCTGCGCCCGGGGACAACGCATCGGCATATTGTCCGGCACCGGAGTCGGTAAATCCGTTTTGTTGGGAATGATCGCTCGCAATACGGAAGCGGAGGTCAACGTCATCGCCCTGGTCGGAGAACGCGGCCGGGAGGTGAAAGAATTTATCGAGGAAAACCTGGGTCCCGAAGGACTGAAAAAATCCGTCGTCGTGGCGGCGGCGTCGGACCAACCGGCGCTGGCGCGCATCCGCGCCGCTTACATCGCGACCACGATCGCGGAGTATTTTCGCGACCAGGGCAAGGACGTTATATTGATGATGGATTCCGTCACGCGGTTCGCGTTGGCGCAAAGGGAAATCGGGCTGTCCATCGGCGAACCGCCCACCACCCGCGGCTACACGCCTTCGGTATTTTCCCTGCTCCCCAAACTGTTGGAGCGCGCCGGGCCGATCCAGGACGGCGGAAGTATCACCGGACTTTATACCGTGCTGGTGGAAGGCGACGATATCAACGAACCGGTTTCGGACACGGTGCGCGCGGTTCTGGACGGGCATATCGTTTTGTCCAGAAACCTCGCCGCGCACAACCACTTTCCGGCCGTCGACGTTTTGCAAAGCGCCAGCCGCCTGATGATCGACGTCGTTTCAAAAGAGCATAACGATCTTTCGATGAAATTCAAAGACGTCCTGGCTTCCTATCGCGAAGCGGAGGATTTGATCAATATCGGCGCTTACGCCAGGGGAAGCAATCCGAAAATCGATCTCGCTATTGCCAAAATTGAAAGTTTCAATCAATACCTGCGGCAGGGGATCATGGAAAAAGCCGGGATGGCGGACAGCCTGGCGACGTTGCATAAAATTCTGGAGTGAGCGCCGTGAAATACCGCTTCGACGCCTTATTGAGATTAAGAAAAAACGAGGAGAATTTGCGCCAGAAGGAAATGGCGCAGGCCAACGCGCATTTGATATTGCAGGAGGACCGTCTTCAGTTCATGAAGTCGGTAGAAAAGCAAACCAAGCGCGGGTTGGACGAACGGGTGGCCCGCGATCCCGATATCAACGTTCTGCTATTGCATAGCCGGTTCTATAACGGTTTGAACCAGCAGAAATACGTGCAGGAGAGGATCATCGGCGAGGCGTCTTCGTTTCGCGAAGGAAGAAGGCGGGGCCTGGCGGAAGCGATGAAAAAACGCCGGACGCTGGAACTTTTAAAAGAGCGGCAAGTTGAAAAGTTACGAGTGGCGGAGAGAAAACGGGAAACGGATTTTATGGACGAAGTGGCGGGCAATATGAAACGCGCGAGGCGAATATGACGATCTTCGGATTCAGGGAAAAGGGACCGGCGCTGTTTGCGGGCGCCGTATTGTTTTTGGCCGCCGGGATTTTCGTCGGCTCCGCCGACGCTCAGTCGGTCGGATTCAAGCCAAGAGTGGGTCAAACTTCCAAGGCGAAGCCTCCCGCGCCGAGCGAGGAAAAAGAATCCGCGCAAGAAAAACCCGCGCCGGTTCTGCCTCCCGTTCAGGCCAAAATCAGCCCGGAAACTTTGCGCATGCTCGAGGTGATCGAGAAAAAAAATCGGGAGTTGAAAAACCGCGAAGAGAGGTTGCAGGTAAAAGAACAGACGTTAAAAAACCTGGAACTGAAACTGCAGGCGGATCTGCAAAAAATCGACGACGCTCTGGCCAAAAGCCGCGAGGAGTTTGGAATGCGCCGGAATTTTGTTGATAAGAATCTCGATTCGCTGGTCAATGTATATTCCGCCATGAAACCGGCGGACGCCGCGAACCTGCTGGGGGCGTTGGACGAAGATATCGCCGTGCAGATCGTTTCGCGGATGAAATCCAAGACGGCGGGTTCAGTGATGGGCAAGATGGACACGCTGGTGGCGAAAAAAATCAGCGAAAAAATCGCCGGCAAAAAAGCGACGCGATTTTCCGCCCCGGCCCCTTCCGCAACGAAAAACGACGGCGCTCCTCGCCGTTAGGAATTTTTATCGCTTTCCGATGCGTTTGATTCCTCTTTATTCAGTTTCCCGGAAGGTTGCAAGGCCCCAAAAGAAATCAGGGTTTTGAATCCATCTTCCGCCAAAAGGTCTATCTGCGTCGCCTCGCTTTTCGGCATGAATAGAAGGAACCCCGTCGTGACGTTCGGCGTCGAAGGAACAAAAACGTTGCAGTAGTCGGGCCGGTTGATGACCGCTTTTAATTCCCCTTTTGTTTCCGTGCAAACGATTCCCAGCGCCTGGCTGGAATTTTGCGGGAAATCGGTGAAAACCATTTTTTCAAACGTCGGCTGTTGCGTTTCGGAAATGGTTTGAATAAGTTTTTTCATCCCCAGATAAAAAGTTCTCACCAGGGGAATCCGGACCGCCAGACTGTCCCAGGCCTGGATCACCCGTCGGCCCACAAAATTCGAAGCGAGTATTCCGGAAATAAAAATGAAAAGGAAAATCAGGAAAAATCCGAGACCGGGTAATTGGAAATCTTCCGGCAAGGGGGCATGGGTCTGCCGGATGATTTTGGCCACGACCGGCGCCATGGCATGGTCCACTCCGCTGATCACGAAGGTCAGTAAAAAGTAGGTCAGGCCCACGGGAATGACGATCAGCAGTCCCGCGATCATGTATTTTTCAAACGCTTTTTTCATAGCTTCCCGATTGTATCATGAAACCAAAACGCTCCTGGTTTTGAACTTCCAGACTTTCCAGGTCTGCAGGCCCAACAGGTAAAACGTCTCCAGGCTCACCAGCGGGAAAAACCATTCCAAATGGTCGAACAAGGTAAACGCCACGGTGAGCATTATGTTGGTGCACAAACACAAAGGACTGCACAACGTCATGAATCGCGGATCGAGATACCAGAGTTTATCGTGGCGTTCATCCGCCGCCAACATTCCCGCCCAACTCCGACTGGCTCGATCAAGTCGTTCCATGAGCCGGTCCTGCCAGCCGTAGGCCGCCGTATGAAATTTTTGGAGATAATAGGTCGCTGGGGAAATTTCTCCGGCGCGAAAATCATTTTGCTCTTCGGCGGTGGGCGACTCGTCCGCGCGGTTCAGTTGATAGGTCCCCGCCCGCGAAGCGTAATTGACCAGATAGAAAACAAAATACGAACATTGAAGCTTGCATAAAACAAACGCCGTAACGCCCCATCCGATAAAATAATATTGCCCCGTATCTGCGGCCAGCCGCCAGGCGATAGCCGCATACACCAGCAGAGCGGCGACAAAATCGGCGAACGAATCCAGAAATCGTCCAAAGCGCGACTCTTCTCCCCGCGCCCGCGCCAGGTTGCCGTCCACGTTGTCCAGCAGAAGTTTGGCGTAAAGAAATCCCGCCGCCCAAAACAAGGCGTCGTCTCCAGCCGCGACGTAAAAATACGCCGCCGCCATTCCCATTGCCAGCGAAAGAAACGTCACCGCGTTGGCGGAGACGGGGAGCGGATACAAAAGACGGACCAGCCACTGATTGGCAAAGTACCAGTATTCGTTTAAATCCAGGAACTCCCGCTCCGGCGGCAGTTTCCGCATTTTTTCCGCGTCGAAAGGCATAAAAAATACTTGGCGGTTGACAGTTTAAGTGAAATTTTCCAATCGCCATCCGCCGGGTCCAGCGGCACGCTGGCGGGCGCTTGCCCGGTCAGCAGACGCCGCAGATTTTGCAGGTCCGCACGTCGCAAACCGGCGTGTGCGCTTCCCGCAATCCCCTTTGGTAATCCTGCCAGAGGAAATGATTGAAATAGCCGTGGTCTACGACGTCCCAGGGGAGAAAATCGTTTTTCTGGTATTGACGATAGACAAGAGAGTCGGGAGGCGGATCGGCCTGTTTCATCGCGGCTTTGGCGTCGCGCCCGTTTTGCAGGTAGGTTTTGAAAAATGCCAGCATGCGCCGGTCGCCGCGAGAAAGATAGGTTTGCAAATACGCCTCGTGCGGCGAGCCGAAACTCAGCTTCAAATGCGGCAGACGACCCAGCGCCTTGCGGATTATCTTGAACCGGCTTTTTAAAATCTTGACCTGTTCCATCGGATGCCACTGAAACGGCGTCCCCGGCTTGGGCACCAGCGGACTGAGACCGATCGTCAGGTTTCCGATGTTGCCGCGCCGACTGCATCCCTCCACATAGGTTTTATGCACCGCCTCCACCAGGCGAATGAATTGCTGGACGTCTTCGTCCGTCTCTTCCGGCAGGCCGATGATGGAATAAATTTTCAAATGCAGGATTCCCCGGTCCGTCAGCTCCCGGCATTTTTGGATCACGAATTCGTCCGTTGCCGCCTTGTTGATCACGTTGCGCATCCGTTCGGAAGGCGCGTCGACGGCGATGGTTAAAGTTTTTTGTCCGCTCTGGATCGCAAGGTCGACCAACTCGCCGGTCAGGGTTTCCATGCGCAGGGAAGAAAACGAAAGCGCCTTGCCGTCCGCGACGATCTTGCGCGCCAGGGACAGAAGGCCCGGGTGATCCGTCACCGACGGGCCGACCAGGCCGATGGTATTGATCTCCGTCGGACTTTTTTCCAGTTGGCGGGTAAGAGAGGCGTAGGTTTTTTCCAGATCCGGTTCGCGCGGCGGCCGGTAAATGAAGCCCGCAGTGCAGAAGCGGCAGGCCCACAGGCAACCGCGCGTCGCTTCCATCAGCGCCATATTCTTAAAAGTCGAGCCGCCGTCGTGAATCACCGAATGAGTGCACAGGTCCGTCGGCCCTTCCACGACCTGCCTGCGAACGCGCTCGGAAATATTTTCCTCGGGACGCAGGGCCGTTTGCATTCCCTCTGAATATTCCGGCTGGTAAAATCGCGGGACATAAATTCCGGGGATTTTAGCCGCCGCGCGCAAGAACTCTTCGCGCCCAAGCTCTCCGGATCGATCCAGCAGTTGAAAAAACTTTTCCGCCAGACCCTCCGCCTCGCCGATAAAAAACGCGTCGCAGATTTCCGCCAACGGTTCCGGGTTGATGAAAATTGCGGAACCGCCGGCGACGATCAGCGGAAAACTGTCGTCGCGCAGGCGCGCCTCCAGCGGGATTCCAAAATACTCCAGTATCGTCGCGGCGTGCAGGTAATCAGGCTCAAACGAAATTGAGAAAGCGATGAGATCAAAATCCTGCGGACTTTTTTTAACTTCCTCCGACCGCAAGGCTTTAGGAGCCAGCGCGCCCGTCTCCGGCGTCCAGTCGTCCGGCAGGGCGTACCGGTCGCATTCCACCCCGTCGATCCGATTCAGCAACGCGTACACTTGCTGGAAACCGAGATTGGAAAGCGCCACGTCCCGCGTGTTCGGGTAAGTCAGTAAAACGCTCAAGGCGCGGGCGGATTTTTCCGGCGTCGAATGTGATTGTGGAATTGCCAGGCGGTTCATCATAATATAATAAGGAACGTTTAAAAGCGTTCGCTGTCGCGGTTGCAGACAGGGAACCGTATAATTTTTATAATCCTGCATTTTAACCCAAAGTTTCGGACAAACCTAACGGTATAAGAAACGCAAATGGAATCGAACGAAAATCCCACAGCCAACGAACGCATGAAAGGCTATGTGCAAAAGGTCGCCTCCGGTCCGGAAATGAGCAAGGACCTGACCGAAGAAGAGGCGCGCGACGCGCTGGTTGCCATTTTACAAGGCGAAGTCTCCGAGGCGCGCGCGGCGGCGTTTTTAATCGCCCTGCGCATGAAGCGGGAAACCCTGGAGGAGAATCGAGGATTCTGGAAAGCCCTGAACCAGACCTGCGAGCAAAAAATTCTCGGCTTGCCGCGGCTCCTGCAAATCGCCGATCCTTTCGACGGATTCAACCGCACCGCGTATTTCGGATTTTACGCCGCGCCGGTCCTGGCGGAGATGGGCCTGCCAACCTACGGCCATTCAGCGATTTCCCTGCCGCCCAAGTACGGCGTCACCTTCGAGGATTTGTTGACGCGGCATTATGCCACGCCTACGGGCGGCGACCTGGAATCCCGCGCGCGGTTGATCGAGTCTTTCCGCTTCGGCTACTTGGGGCAGTCGCAGAGTCACCCCCTGCTCGAAGGCCTGCGGAGCCTGCGCGAGGAGACGGTGAAGCGGTCGATGCTCGCCACGTTTGAAAAAATGTTGCTCCCTCTAAAAGCGGAAACGAATTTTCTGGCGACCGGATACTTTCATCCCGGATACGAGGTCCCGATGCTCGAGGCCGCGCGTCTGGGCGAGTTTGACCGCGTGGTCATGGGCGCCGGTTCGGAAGGAACGACTCTGTACGGAGTCCACAAATCCGCGCCCGCGAAAATTTTTATTTACGCCAAGGAAGAGCCTGTCCGGGAAATTTCCCTGAGAGCCGAAAGCATGTTCAATCAAACGACGGCGCAAAAAGTCCGCGAGGCGTTTGCAGAGTTAAAAGGCAAGCCGGTTGAGCTTGAAGAGCTGGCGCGCATGGGGGAGGGGGCCTTGCGGGACGGGAGCGGACCCGCCGCTCCTCTCATCGCCTGCCAGGCGGGATCGCTGACATTCCTGTTTGGATTGTTTCCTAACGCGCAGGCGGGATTCGACGCGGCGGAGGCGGTTCTCAAGCAAGGCGTCTGTCTGGAAAAATTGATGCGCTATCTGGACGCTGTCCGGAAAACTTGATCCATGGAGAAAATTCAGTCGTCTTTTTTTAGCAAGGGTTGAAGCGACGCCCACACCGTGTTCGTTACGACCTCGTAGCCCGCTCCGGTGGGGTGAATGCCGTCGTCGCGGGTCAGTTCTTTTTCGCCCGCCACGCCTTCGAGCAAAAACGGAATCAGGGGAAGGTCGAATTCTTGCGCCAGCCGGGTGTAAACGGTTTCAAATTTTTCCGCGTATTCCTCGCCCAGATTGGGCGTGATTTTCATTCCCGCGAGGAGAACGATAATTTCTTTCTCCCGGCATTTCTCGAGGACGCCTTTCAGGTTGGAATACATCTCCTCGACCGGCAGACCGCGCAGTCCATCGTTGGCCCCCAGACACAGGATCACGATTCGGGGATTGTGGCGCAGTAGCCAGGACAAGCGCCGGAGGCCGCCCGCCGTGGTGTCGCCGCTCACCCCGGCGTTCACGACTTTGTGCGGGTAGCCGTTTTCGCGCAAAATTGTTTGCAGTCGCGCGGGATAACTCTCCGCCTCCAAAACGCCGAACCCCGCCGTCAAGCTGTCGCCCAATGCCAATATCACCGGAGCCTCCTCTCCCTTCGCCGCGTGGGGAAACAACGGCGAGCCGGCGCCCAACGCAATAAAAACCGCTAGCGTCCACCGTAAGACTTTGTCAAAATGAATTTCTGTAAACAAGTTCATTGAATTAATTATAAACAAAACTTTCTACGATACCTAAACAAACGTCTTGATTGAAGTTTCCCAATTGACAAAATCGTTGTTCGCCGCCGGACGGCGGGTCGATATCCTTAAAGGAATCGACCTGAGCGTACCTGGCGGACAGTTCCTCGCCGTCACCGGGGCTTCCGGAAGCGGCAAGACCACGTTCCTCAGCCTGCTCGCCGGACTCGACGTACCGACGGCGGGATCCATAAAGATCGATGGACAGGATATCAGCCGCCTGAACGAGGACGAACTGGCCGCCCTGCGCGGTCAACGCTTCGGATTCATCTTTCAAAACTTTCATCTCATCCCCACTCTGACCGCGCTGGAAAACGTCATGCTCTCCCGCGAACTCAACGGCGCGAACGAGGCAGAGGAACGTTCCCGGGGGATCCTAACTGAAGTGGGATTGGGCGATCGGCTCCTGCATTATCCCTCGCAATTGTCCGGCGGGGAACAGCAACGCCTGTCCCTGGCTCGCGCCTTTGTCAACGAACCGGATATTGTTTTGGCGGACGAGCCGACGGGCAACCTGGATTCCAAAAACAGCGAGCATGTCCTGGACCTCGTTTCCCAACTTCATCAGGAGAAGAAGGCGACGGTCGTTATGGTCACTCACGAAGCGCACGTGGCCGCGCGGAGCCAGCGCATCTTGTTCATGCAGGACGGCAAAGTGGTCGAAGACCGGCTCAACGAAAGTTACAAACCATGAGCGCGCGCGGCCCGACGACGTCGCAATTGTTCGCGCTGGCGTTGGCGGAAAGCCGGGGCGCCGGGCGGCGGTTCGTTTTTTTTATCGTGTGCCTGGCGATTGGCGTCGGCGCGGTGATGTGCGTTAAAAGTTTCGCCACCCTGCTCGAGCGCGCCGTCC
>JAJDBD010000132.1 GCA_029261575.1 Nitrospinaceae bacterium
CCAGACCGGCCTTTCAATCCCGCAACTCCTTTTAAACTCCAAGTTACGCGCTTTTCGACCGCCCCCGGAGCGGCTCCGCCCCGCCTCCGGCATCCGTCTTGCATTTAATCCCGTAAATACAACGAATTAGCGAGGAACGTAATATGCGTAAAATATCTCTGGCTGTGGTCGCCTTGTCCCTTCTGCTCCTGACCGGGTGCGAGCTGTCCATGGCGCCTTCGGAATACTGGCGCGACGTGTTTGGAACCGAGTCCGACTCGGCGTACTACAAGGACGTCTCCGAACGGCTGGTCAAGCGTCTGTCCAAAGTTGCCAAGGAATACGACATCAACAAGGTCGCCGTATTCCACATGGTCGACGAAAAGGGCCGGGTCCCGGTGCTGGGCGAGTACATGTCCGCCCGCCTGGTCGAGGAACTGGCGCGCAAAAAGTATTTCCGCGTCGCGCAACAGGGCGAGGTGGAGGACGTGCTCAACGGTCTCAACCTCAAACCGGCGGGAGTTTACAAGCAGGAACAGGCGATGAAGATTGGCGAGGCCCTGAACACGGAAGCGTTGATCACGGGTCAGTTGACGGACATCGGCGCCAATATCGACGTGCGCATCATGATGGTGGACATCATCAGCGGCGAGGTCATCGCCTCCGCCACGGAAGGTATGGATCGAACACGGTTCGCGGTGGAAATGCTTCGCCACTTCTAACCAGCGTGCCGCTGGACCCAGTGGTTGGCGATTGGGGAGTTTTCTTCAATCGAAAACCGCCGTTTCGATTTTTCACTATCGATTTACAAAAGGAACCGCCTCGCCGGCAATTGCTCCCAGGCTCGTTGCGTTCCCCGGTTAAGTTGCGCCTATTGGCTTCGGCGCCTCGCCGGCAGAAACGGGCGGCGCCATTTGTTGATCCACCAGCCGAATCCCACCCCCGCGCAGTTGGCCGCAACGTCCATTATGTCCTGGGTGCGTACCCCCATCATCCCCTGTATTACCTCTAACACTCCGCCCATAACGATAAAGATTATCGCCAGCGTCAGGTAGCGTTCCTTGGGATACAACTGGACGAACCACCACATCAACGTCAGGTACGCCAGCAAGTGTCCAAAATGATCGCCCGCAAAATGGGCGGCGCTCGGCGGCGCGGAGGTCACCGACAAATAGATCACCAGCAAAACCAGACCCCATCCGGCGGCAGTCCAGAGCCGGATAGACCATTCGGGATTTTTATTTAACAGCGCGGCGAGTGTGGATTGCATTTTTACAGTCCGGTTGCTGAAAAGCCTTTTTGTTTAGGGCGCTTTGCATAAGTTCGAATGGAAAACTGGAGGGCCTGCGGCCTTATGAAATCCCCCTCATCCTCGCCTTCTCCCGCGAGGGGAGAAGGGAGGCTTGCGCCCAGTGTTGACACGGGTTTGTAGCGCAGCGCCGAATAAAAAACCTTAAATAACTCCTCTCCCTTGACGGGAGAGGGCTGGGTGAGGGTGATTAATTATTTTTCCTTTTTTTCTTTCCAAGATCGCCTTATGCAAAGGTCTCTTTTGTTTAGGGAACCATTTGCTGTCACCCTGAGCTTGTCGAAGGGTGGTGCGACCCAATAAGTGAAAACAATGCTTCGACAGGCTCAGCATGACAATTGGTAATTTCTCAGCAAGGTCCGGTATAATAGAATACTTTTCCTCAATAGGAAACTGTCTCCATGGGCTATTCCGAAACCGAATCCGAAGAGATCCAGCGCCTGGCGCATTTTACCATCGAGCAGGCCTCGGACATGATCTTCTGGGTGGACCGGCAGGCGCGCATCCACCGCGTCAACGAAGCCGTCTGCAAAACCCTGGGCTATTCGCGGGAAGAGTTGAGCCTGATGACGGTGCACGATATCGACACGGAGTCGACGCCGGAAACCTGGGCGGAGTTTTGGGGCGAATTCCAGGCAAACAAGATCCAACAATTCGAGTGCTGTCTGATCGCCAAGGACGGGCACACCATTCCGGCGGAAATCCGCGTCTATTCCGTGGAAAGCGACGGACAATTTTACGTCTGCGCCTTCGTCCGCGACGTCACCGAACAAAAACGCCGGGAATTCGTGCAACGCTTTTCCCACTTCACCATCGAGAAGGCCGGCGAACTTATTTACTGGATCGATTCGGAAGCCAATTTCAAGCACGTCAACCAGGCCGCCTGCGACCTCATGGGCTACACCCGGGAAGAGTTTTTGAGCATGAAAACTTACGACATCGATCCCGACAATCCGCCCGAGGAATTCCAGGAACGCTGGCAACGTTTGAAAAAAGAGGGAACCCTGGTCTTTGTGGGCCGGCGCCGGACAAAGGACGGGCGGTTGATTCCCCTGGAGATCAGCTCAAACTTCATCGAGTTCGAGGGCAAGGAATACGCCTGCGGCTTCGCTCGCGATATCCGGGAACGGCTTTCCACCCAGGAGAAGCTGGCCCGGTTGAACCGCGACAAGGAACGCAACGAGGCGGAATTGAATCTGGCGCGGCAAATCCAGGAGGATTTTTTGCCCAAGGTCCCGCCGTGTTACGAAGGATTTTGCTTTGCCGCGAAAAGTTTGCCCGCACGCTTTGTCGGCGGAGACTTTTACGATTTCATTCCGCTGGGAAACGACCGGTTGGCCATGGTGCTGGGAGACGTGGCGGGCAAGGGAGTCTCCGCCGCCCTGTACATGGCGCAGGCGCTCGGCGACTTCCGTCACCTCGTGTTGATAGACCCCGATCCTTCCGCCGTCTTGTACGCAGTCAACAACATCCTGTGCGCGCGCGCCCGGCAGGGCATGTTCGCCACCGCCGTATTTTTACTGCTGGACATGAAATCCGGGCGCCTGCAACTGGCCAACGCCGGACACCATCCCCTCCTGCTCCGCGACCGCGAGGGAAACATTGAAAAACGCGGAAACGCCAGCGGCGCGCCGCTGGGTATTTTGCCCGACACGAAATTCGCCGGAGAAACCCTGGAGCTTCAAAAAGGCGACCTGGCCCTGTTTTATACCGACGGCGCGACCGAACCCACCGACGCGGAGAAGACTCCATACGGACTCGAAGCCGTCGCCGAAATTCTGGGCGGCGACTTTAAATCCCCGGACGAGTTGATCGAGCGGCTGACCGACTCGATTCGCGCCCACACCCGGCACGCCCCGCCGCAGGACGACCTCACCTTCCTCGCTATCCAGCGTGATGCTGGACTCGATAGTTGACGAATGAGAATTTTCTCCAACCCGTATCCCGGCCTGTCGGGCTTTTCACATTATGTTTGAGACGCCAAACTCACCGGTACCTGTAGCTTTACCCTAGTAGCTTCATCTATTTGGCTCCGGCGCCATCGCCGGTTTCTTGTCAACCGATCCGCCGCTCGTGCGTTGTGAGGGTTAATAGCCTACGAAGCTTTTTACTTTAACGGGAGAAAAAATCATGAAAAAACTGATAGTCGCTATCTTGAGCCTGGGAATTTTAACGACAGGAACCGTTGTTTTCGCGGACGACGACGATTCGGGCGGATCCGATCGGAAAAGCCGCATCGAGGAACGCAGAGAGAATCGTAAAGAAAATATCCAGGAACGCCGGGACAATCGTAAAGAAAAGGTCCAGGATCGACGCGAAGATCGAAAGGAAAAAATTCAGGAACGCCGGGACAATCGTAAAGAAAAGATACAGGAAAAACGCGACGCCCGCAAAGAGCGCGTTCAGGATCGACGTGAAGATCGAAAGGAAAAAATCTCCGACCGACGCGACGCCCGCAAGGATAAAATTCAGGATCGTCGCGACAATCGCAAAGACAAAATCAAAGATCGTCGAGATAACAGAAGAGAGCGGCGCAATCGTTAACCGCATGTCATCCTGAGCTTGTCGAAGGACAAATCGGAGAACGAACCGGGACTTCGACAAGCTCGGCCTGACCTATAAACACCGCCGGCGGCGCTTTCACGGCGAGGGGATTCCGGGTAAAATAGTTGGCGGTTTAAGGGGAATTATCCAACGGCTTCGACAGGCTCAGCCTGACAATTTGTTGCCATTTCAAACCGCCGGGTCCAGCGTCACGCTGGCAGGCGCCTCGCCAGCCGGACGATGGACGAATTTTTAGCTTCCGTGGAAAAAAGGGCCTTGCGCATGGCGGAATTCGCTACAGGATTTGAAGAGGACGCCCTCGACCTCGTTCAAGAGGCCATGATGGCCTGGGTCCGCCGTTACTCCCACAAACCTGAGGAGGAATGGCGTCCGCTGTTTTTCCGCATCCTGCAAAACAAGATTCGCGACTGGTACCGCAGGCAGGCGGTCAAGCGCCGCGTCTTTGGCCTCGTAGGCGGCTGGTTCGGAAAGGAGGACGAGGAGAGCCGAACGGTGGAGGCGCTCCCGGACCCCAAAGGACGCGACCCGGCGAGCCATCTGCAAAACTCGGATTCCGGCGCTGCTTTGGACTCGGCGATACGCGAGCTTCCCCTGCGCCAGCGGGAGGCATTTCTCCTGCGCGCCTGGGAGGAGATGAGCGTCGCCGATACCGCCCGCGCCATGGAATGCTCAGAGGGGTCCGTCAAAACCCATTACTCCCGCGCTCTGGCCGCCCTGCGGGAACGTTTGAAGGAGCATGGACCGTGAGTAAAGAACGCCCGGATTCATATTCGGATTCAGATTCATATTCCGAAAAAGAATTTTTGGAACGCGCCAAACGGTCGCTGGACGAAGGACTGAACCGCATTCCGCCGCAAACTTTGGGACGCCTGCGGCAGGCCCGGCGCGAGGCGGTTCGGCAGGGCCGGGTGGGCGGATTCGATATCGCGTCCTGGTTCCCCGCCCCGATGAAAGCCCTGGCGATGGCCTCCGTTGCGGTTTTGGCCCTGGCGACGGCTTTGCACTTTTCGCCCGGCGGTATGTTGTCCGGTCCGGGAGAAGAGTTGGAACTGGTCGCCTCCGCCGAGGATATGGAGTTGTCCGAGGAACTGGAATTTTACGCCTGGCTGGCCGAGGAAGAACTGGATGCGGGTTGACGGTTTTTTATTGGGTTTGATTTTGGCGACGGTTTTTTTTACGCCGCAAGCTTTTGCGGAAGACCCGCCGCCCGAATCGTCGGCGGTTGCGGAAGAGACCCGAGAGGAAAAAACCGAGGAACCGTCGATGGAGTTGCTGGAGTTTTTAGCGGAATGGGAAACGACAGAAGGCGAACGCCTGGACCCCGAGGAGATCAAACAAATGCCCGCGCTCGACGACGCGCCGAAAGAGGACACTTCCAATGATCGATAAATGGAAATGGTTTTTAAGAGCGATCATCTGCGCGCTGGCGCTGGCCTTAACCGCGCCCGCCGGGGCGGAGGATACGAGGGCGGGGTGGGACAAATTGAGCGCGGACGAACAAAAAGTTCTCGACCGTTTCAAGGACCGCTGGGACGAACTGCCGGCGAAGAAACAAGACCGGTTGAAAAAAGGCGCTGCGCGCTGGAAGGACATGACGGCGGACGAGCGCAAGAAGGCCGAAAAGCGTCTACGAAAGTGGAAAGATAAATCGCCGGAAGAACGCAAAAAGCTCCGCAAACGGTTTGAGCGATTTCAGAAACTGCCGAAGGACGAGCGGAAGAAACTGCGCGAGACCTTTCGCAAGTTTAAGGACATGCCGCCCGAAGAGCGCCGCAAGTTGCGGGATCGGTTTAAAAACATGTCGCCGGACCAGCGCAAAAAGTTTCGCGACAAGATGAAAAACATGAGTCCGGAAGAACGCAAGAAGGCGCGCGAAAAATTTCGGGAAAAGCGCAAAGAGCGGCGCGAAAAAATGCGCGACAAACTGAAGGACATGACGCCCGAAGAACGTCGCGACTTCAAGCAAAAACGCCGCGAGAAACGCCGGGATAGCGGAGAATAACGTTGAGCATGGATCAGTCGAGATGCAAACTCACCCAACTTAGAACAGTTCCCCTGAAATGTTACAGCTATTGGCTCCGGCGCCCTCGCCGGGAATCCTCTTGTTCGATTAAACTATTTTAATTAGAATGAACTCCTGTCTCGACGTCGGGTTCCGACCCTTCCCATTCCCATTCGAAAACTTTATCCGAAAATAAAACTCCCTATGATCAAAATAAACGTTAAACACGAAAACCGCGTCACACATAAAACCGAGTGCCTGATTGTTTTCTGCGCGGAAACGGCGAAGCCGGAAGGCGATTTGAAAAAAACAGACTCCCTGCTCAAAGGCGCAGTCGCCCGCGCCATGAAGGACAAACGCTTCGAAGGCAAGCTCAACCAGACCCTGCTCATCGACACTCTTGGAACTGTTGCGGCGAATCATATATTGCTCGCGGGCGTCGGTAAAAAAGAAGAGCTGAATCTGAACAAACTGTTCCAGGCTTCGGGGTCCGCCGCCAAGCGGGCGGAAAAAGCCAAGTGCAAAAAAATCGCCTGCGCGCCTTTGGATTCGTCTCTCTCCAAAAAACTTGGAGCGAAAAAATCATCCGCTTACGATCCCGCGTCGCAGGCGGTGGCCGAAGGACTGCACCTGTCCTTGTATCGCTTCGAGGTGTACAAAACCAAAAAGAAGGGCGATCCGGAACCCGTTCGCGTCAAGGACGCCGTTCTGCTTGCGGCCAGCGCCGGAGCGGCCGCTGGCATGAAACGCGGCGCCGGTCGGGCTAAAATTGTCGCGGACGCTACGGCTTTCACCCGCGACCTGCAATGCCATCCCGGCAACACGGCGACGCCGTCGTTTCTCGCCCGGCAGGCACAGGCCATGGCGAAATCCGCCGGACTGAAATGCAGGATCGTGAGTCCGCCGGAAATGCAAAAGCTGGGCATGGGCGCGCTTTTAGGCGTTGGGCGGGGGAGCGCCGAACCGTCAAAACTCATCCTCCTGGAATATTCCGGCGGCAAGAAGGGGCAAGCGCCCGTCGCTTTGGTGGGCAAGGGAATCACCTTCGACACCGGGGGAATCTCGCTCAAACCGCCGCCGAACATGCACGAGATGAAGATGGACATGTCCGGCGGGGCCGCAGTGATCGGCGCCCTGCAGGCGGTCGCGGGATTGAAACTACCCGTCAACGTCGTCGGCATTATCCCGGCGGCGGAGAACATGCCCGGATCGCGCGCCATCAAGCCCGGCGATATCCTGACCAGCCTGTCGGGAAAAACTATAGAAGTGTTGAACACCGACGCGGAGGGCCGACTCGTTCTGAGCGACGCGTTGACCTATGCGGCGCGTTTCAAGCCCCGCGCTATCGTCGATCTGGCCACGCTCACCGGCGCCGTCCTCCACTGCCTGGGCCACCACGCCAGCGCGGTGGTCGGCTCCGATCAGGATTTGATGGACCAGTTGATACAAAGCGGCGAGAAGACCGGCGAGCGGGTCTGGCAACTGCCGCTGTGGGAGGAATACGAAAGCGCCATAAAGAGCGACGTCGCGGACTTGAAAAATATCGCCGGACCGGCGGTGATGGCGGGTACGATTATGGGCGGGGCGTTTTTGAAAGCGTTCGTGGACGACGTGCCCTGGGCGCACGTCGATATCGCCGGGGTGGCCTGGGGCGACGAAAAACCCTGCGCTCCGAAAGGCGCCTCCGGATACGGCGTCCGCCTGTTGGTCAACTTTCTGGAGAACGCCCGCTAAATTTTTTGGGCGTCCAACTCAACTAATTAAAAGTATGTACTACGCGAGTTTGATATTTATTCACGTTTTGGCGGCGGGGGTTGCCGTGGGCGGTCTCGCCTTTTGCGCGCTGATCCTTTTGCCCGCGCTGGAATCGCCGCCGGACGAGGCTATCGAAAAGTCCGCGCGCTATAAAATTTTATCCCTGCTCGCGCCGACCGTGTTCGCCTGCCTGCTGGCGTTGATCGTCACCGGCATGACGTATCTTTCCGACGCCTACACGGAGCAGGTCAATTTGAAATCAGGGTACTACAACCTGTTCGGCGCAAAAATGCTGGTCGTCGTCGGCGCGTTTTTCCTCAGCCTCTATCAAACCTTCAGCCTGCGCGGGAAAATCCTCAACCTCGACCTGCGCCCGGAAAACCGCGAGGGCCTGCCCGCCGTCCTGAACAAAATGGCCTCCGTGGGACGCTTGATCCTCGGCCTGATTACCGTGGCGATGTTTTTAGGCGTCTGGCTGGCGCGTTTTTGAAGACGAGGACCCGCGACGCCGGGCGTTGGCGAAGGGGAAAAATATTTGTTAACATGAAGAGTCTGTATGTCTGAAGGAGCCAACCTTATGGAAAACGAATTGTCGGAAAATCTGGAGCAAGCGCCCGCCAAAGCCGAAGCGCCGGACGCGCCCCTGGGCGAGGTCGTCGACGCCGAAGAGGCGGAAGCGGAAAAGGAAATCGATTTGAACCGGGTGTTCCCGGACGCCGAGGGGGACCTCAACGAATTGTTTCCCGACGCGGAAATGAAAACGTTTTTGAAGAAAATCAAACGCAACCAAAAAGACCTCGACCGCATGAAGGAAAATTTTTCAGACCGGGCAGCGCCCGGAGGAAAGGTTTGAGATGCAAACTCACCGAACTCTGAACCATTTCCCACAAACGATAAACACACATGAAGAGGTTTAGCGATAATGGAAAACGCTTTTAAATATTCGAAAATTTTAGTGGTCGACGCGGACAAGGAAGCCTGCGCGCCCATGGTCCAGTTTTTGGAGGAACAGAAATTCATTGTGGAAATCGCCCACACCAGCGAAGAGGCCACCATGAAGCTGGACGGATTCCAACCTCCTTGCGTGATCATGGACAACAGCATCCCCTATCTCAGCGGACCGGAGGCCGTGAAGATGTTTGAAGCCAGAGTCCCAAAAATCCGCGTGATCGTCGTCGCCGACGAGAAAAACAAGGCTCTGGCCGAGGAGTGCGTTTTGGGAGGGGCCTACGCCTATCTTTTGAGGCCCTTGAACATGGAACAACTCATGAAGGCCCTCCAGGAAACCCTGGCGATCCGCAAGAAGGAAGTGATGTCCTACCACACCAACATGGGAATGGTTTACGACATGATCAAAGACACGGGCGACGTGGTTCCCGAAGACATCAACAGCCCCGACAAACCAGGCTAGCCGGCGAGGCGCCGGAGCCAATAGGCGTAACTTATTTGATTAGCGTCGCCGGTTTGGGAGTAATTGGGTATTGAGTACTGCCCTGGGGGCTTGCCCTGCCAGCCACCTTCCCGGCATTGGACCTGGGTCGTATGAAAGATTTGCAAATTATCGAGTGGGACAAAAAGTCCGACGACCGGGGCTGGTTCCTGAAAGCGCTGAGCCGCGAGGCTCTGCCCCAGGGTTCGGAGTTCGGCGAGGTTCACGTGGTGATGGCCCGGCCGGGTAAAACGCGCGGCAATCATTTCCACAAACAAAAAAACGAATGGCTGGGAGTGATGGCGGGGCAGGGAACGCTGGCCCTGCTCGATCCGCAATCCGGGGAGCGCAAGGAAATCGCTTTGGGCGACGGGCAGATGAAGCTCGTAAAAATTCCGCCGGGAATCGTGCACGCCATAAAAAACTTAGGCGACCGGGACATGACGGTGTTCGTCTACACCGACGCGCCCTTCGACGCCGATAATCCGGACACGTTTTATCAGACCATTCTGGAATAAAAGCTTTGCATAAGGGCAAAGCGCTTTATCGAAAGAAATAGGATAGGCCTTCGGCCTTATAAAATCCCCCTCACCTATGTCCGTCGCTCCGTGAGCGCTCCCGTAGTGGGGAGAGGAATTTGGGCTTCGACAAGCTCAGCCTGACATATGAGTCCCGGCGCCTTCGCCGGCGAATAATTCCTCCACTTTCGCGCGTCGGTACATGAAAATCTTTTCCAGATCCTTGCGTACAAATGGATGCGCCACCGGGTCGGTAAAATAATCGAACGGCAGGCGATAATACACTTTGTCGCGGATCACCGTGCCGCCGTTCGACGGTATAAACTCGTGCGTGTGGAACCAGAGAGCGTAAGGCCCCTTGGTTTGCGTGTCGCGGAACATTTCCCCGTCCTTGAATTCCAAAATCAGCGTTTGCCAGCGAACGGGGATTCCGTGCAGACCGATGCGATAGTCCAGGCGCGTCCCCTTCTCCAGTTTGTCCGTGGACTGGCTCAGGACTTTGAAACCGAGGAAATCCGGGGTCAGGGTTTTCAAATTGTCGGCGTTGGAAAAAAACTCGAAAATTTTTTCCACCGGTTGCGGAGTCCATTGCTCCATTAGCAAAAGATGGTCAAAATGGTTGCACACCTGACGAAGCGCCAGGGTCAACCGGGGATAGAGAAATTTGTAGCCGCCGTCCAAAAGTTTTTGCGCCGAGATGCGTTGGCTCGCCAATAGCATCTGCGACATTTCGCCGAGCGCCGTGCGCAGGACAAAAGCGGGGACGGGAAACAGCGCTGGCCTGCCGAGTTCCCTGGCGAATATTTTGGCGAAGTTGCGGTTGGTTTCGGGATGCGGAGCGACGGCGTTGATCGGTCCGCGCATGCTTGGCGTTTGCAAAACGTGATGGACGATCCCGGCGAGGTCGCGGACGTGGATCCAGCTCATCCATTGATTGCCGCCGCCCAGCCGTCCGCCCAGTCCCAGCCGAAAAGCGGGGAGCATCATCTTCATCGCCCCGCCGTCCTTACCGAGAACAACGCCAATGCGCAAGGCGACGGCGCGCAGGCCAAACTCTTCCGCGCGGAATGTCTCCCGTTCCCAGTCCCGGCACAGCCCGCCCAGAAACCCGTCGTTGACGACGGAGATCGAAGAGTCTTCGGATAAAATTTCCTCGCCGCCGTCTCCGTAAATCCCGATAGCCGCCGCCGAGACGAAAGTATGGGGCGGAGCGTCCAGTTTCTGCATGGCCGAGACCAGTCGGCGCGTGGACTCCACGCGGGATTGGACGATGGCCTCTTTGCGTTTGACCGTCCAGCGTCCGCCCGCAACGTTTTCTCCCGCCAGATGGACGACCGCCTCGACGCCGTCGAACGCCTCCCGCGGCGGGTCCTCCGAACCGGGGTCCCAGGAATGGATCGCGCAATGGATGGGCAGTCGCACTCCGGCGAGAAGCGGGTCGCGGGTCAACACAGAGACCTCGTGGCCCTCCTCCGCCAGCAGGGGCAACAATTCGCGGCCAACAAAGCCCGTCGCGCCTGTAACAAGAATTTTCATACTGCTCGCCG
>JAJDBD010000133.1 GCA_029261575.1 Nitrospinaceae bacterium
ACCGGACGCGAGCCGTTCCGTCGTTTTCCACTTCGAGGACAAAATCTTCATCGTCGCTCGCGCTGTTCAATAAATCCCGACGCGCCTCCCAGGGCGAATCCTCCCCGGCAACCTTGCTATTCAGAAGAATTGAAGGTTTGATCTCTGCCTCCAACGGAGGGTGCAGGGATCGGCTGGCGGACCGGCTCTTATCAAAAGGCCCGCTTTGAGTGACGGGAGAATATTTTAAAGTTGGGCGAAAGCGCGGGTACACAGGTTCCGTCTCGCCGGGTTCGCAAAATCCCTCGCTTTTTGAGGGACGGAACAAAAACTTATCCGGAACGACTCCGAGTTTCTCATCTTTAATTTGTAAGCCGTGATCCGCGAGGACGATGTTTCCGCGAGCCACGCTGATATCCGGCTTGTATCCTTTGTCCGTCATGTTGGAGACGCAAAACGGGAACGGCAGGGCGTCTTCTTCGTGCCAACAAATTTCCGTAACGTCCTGCCCGCCCACAGGAACCGGGTCGTTCGATAAAGCGCCGTCCTCTGAAAGGCGTACGGCGTGCCGGCGCTCCGGATTAGAATCCGCTTCCACGCCGGTTTGGGGTCCTATGACCTCTTCAAAAATCAGCACGGTTCCTTCTTCAAGGTTGGGCAAATGGCCTCTCAAGGTCGCCCGCGTCGCCCCTCGGGGAAGACAACAATTCTGATCGCTCCAGGTATAAAAATTCAGTTCATTGTGATCCTTATAGAAAGCGTTGACCTCCTCCAGTGTCTCGAAAACGACGTCCGTTTTAAAATAAAGTTCAGGCTCGTCGGGCAGGGTCGGCCTGGACTCGCCGGGAATCTGGCTGAGGAGTTTGGCGCCTTTTGCGATCAGCGGTTCGCCGGGAACGGCGGGGGACAAATCCCGTTCCACTCTGAAATGGACCCAGGCGCGCGCGTTGCGGCCGTCGCTCATGTAATAATCCATCAAACGCGCGTGTCGGCGCACGGAGGCCCTTTGCCGCGCCGTGCCGATATAGGCCTCGGTGGCGACGGCGTCTTGCTGATAGCTCAGTTGGTCGGCGGCGTAGGCGAGCAGTTCCACCAGAACCACTCCCAGGTCGGCGGGGTTCCGCTCTTTCCAGTTGGGAACCGTCGTCGCCATGCGGTCCAGCATCAACTTTCTGAAGCTTTCGTAATCTTTGGCGAGATAATCGATATCCGGTTCGGAAGTTTCGTCCGGGGGACACGCTTTGCTCGGCTTGCAATCAAAGTCCGAGGGGCATTCGGCTTTGAAGGAGAAGTCGATGGAGGCCAGGCGGACGTCCATTCCCGGCAGGGGAGTATCGTCTTCCGGACCCGCGACCAGTTTCAGGGTATACGTCGAATAATCGCCGTAGCGGTCGAGTTCCACCTTGAGGATGTGATCTTCGTCTCCCGTTCCGGGAGCGGCGCTCAGCGGTTGGATTCCGACGATTCGCTCCCCGCCTTCGATGCGGATATTTTCTTTGGCGGGAACGGGCGCGGTCAGAGGCTTCAGGAAATGTATAAAAAGAATGCGTTGTCGTTCTTCGGGCGCGTTGGCGGCGCGGTCGCGGACCTCTAAATAATCTATACCGTTCAGCGAGCTTTTACGTACGGCCTCGCGGCGCATTTCGTTACAACAGAAATACTTCACGGCAAGTCCTTTTCAAACCGGTCGGTTTGCCTCTCCTGGGTTTTGCGTATCACGTAGTCCACCACCACGACCAGTTTGGAATCGTTTAGCTCCACCTGAACGTCGTTCACCACGATGCGGTCGGCGAGCCATTCCTGCAGGGCGCCGTTCACCAGCATTTGAGTGGCGGCTCCCAGGTCCTGGCTGTTGGGCGCAAACACCAGTTGCATCAAACCGCTGCCAAACGACGGGCGCATCACGCGCTCGCCGGGGGTGGTGAACAGCGTTTGATAAATCAAGTGGCGGATGTGCTCCGCCTCTTTCGCCGACGCGGTGCGTTTGCGTCCGTCAAAGCGATAGGGAAAAGCGACGTTGCTCATATAAAAACTCCTAGGTACCCAGAACTCTGGTTTGCACGACCGTCGGAACCAAAGGCGTTCCGGTCGGCGCGCACACCGCCTGGCTGTCCATCAGCAACAGCGGAACGCCGGAGGCCGCGACCCTGGTTGCGGAGCTGACGTATTGCGCCGTCACGCAGGGTCCGTTGGCCGCGTTGGGCGGCGGAAAGGTGCAACCCACAATGCTGTACATGCTGGCGAGCGGAACTACGGGTTGCCCGCCTACCAGAACCCTGGGGTCGGGACTTGTCGGGCTTGCCTGGCCTGCGTGCGAGCAGGCGATTGTGGCTCCCAAATGTAAAAGCGGTCCCGGCATGGCGGTCCTTTCTAACAAGCGTTCTAAATAATTGTTAAAGCCCCGAGGTTGATATCCACGGTATTTCCCACCAGGGTGATTTGCGCGCCCTTGCCGTTTGAAATTGTGATCCCCGTGTCGTTGACCGCGATCGTGGCGCCGGTAGCGCTCTGTATAGTGATCCCGCCTACGCCGCTGGGTCCCAGGGAGTCGCTGATCACGATTCCGTTTTTCAACAAGGTTTGCAGGGTGATGGACGGCGTCGGACTGGAGGCGGTTTGCGCAAGTTTTGGTATTTCCGCCGAACTGCCCCAAAAGACGCCCGACCAGATCGGATAATCCGGATCGCCCTGTTCAAACTCCACCCACACGCCCGAACCGACATTGGGGACGGCAAATATCCCGGAATTGATTCCTCCATAAGGCATGCAGGGCATGGCCCAACTGGACAGCATGATGTTGGAAACATCCGGGACCATCACTTGGATTCGTCCAATTCCTTTGGGGTCGACGTTATTGACCACCGTCCCGCGGTACTTCCCTAAACACTTTTCCTCGATGCTCATGCCGATACCCTCGATACGGTGGAAATAAGACCGTTGCGTTTTAATTGAAAGCTTTGCGTGTACTCGCCGCGCTTGATGTTGTGGGTGACGCTTTCCGTATAATAGAGACCGTTGAAGGCGAGTCCCGCGCCGCGCACGCCCACCAGTTTTCTGGCTTTCAACAGGCGGCCGTATCGCGTCACATTGAGCGTTCCCTTCGCCGTCACGGCGTCGGCGGACTGGGAGGCTCTGGCCAGGCCGAGTAGCAAGCCGCGAACGGAAGAATATTTTGCTGTTTCTGGAATTTGTTCAAAATTTTTGGGAATGGGGGGGATCAATCCCAGCGGCGGACTCAAAGGGTTGACGTTCGGAAGCGGAATCGGAATGGGAATTTTGGTTTCCGGGTTTTGGATATAAACGATAGGGCTTTTGACGGAGTCGCTGTTGTAACTGAAGGTAAGCGACTCCACATTCCGGTGAGCGTCCATGTCCAGGTTCAGCGCCGGTTGGGGAGTTCCCACCTTGATCTCCGGACCCCAATAGGCAAAGCTGATTCCCGGCGTGGGACCGGGGTCCATATAAAAAACGTAGCCCACCTGGTCGGCAAGGCGTTTGATGTAAGCAAGGTCTTTTCCCTTTTGGCGGGGGATGACGTCCTGCGGATTGGGCACGTCGACCAATACGGATGGAATGACTTTCGGAACGACGCCCAGGAAAGCGTACTTCGCCAGGATCAGGCCGACCCTGGCGAAAGGCGGCATGGCCGGGTAGGGGATCCCGCTGAAATCGATATAATTCATCACGGCGCTCAAATCCTCGCCTGTGACCGTCAAGGTACTGGTACCCGGCGAACCGCCTTCGGAGATTTGGTGATTCGTCATGACCCCGTCCATGATGACCTCGGTCGTCCCGTTGACGGCGACCGCGATCACCACGCGGATCAATGGAATGCCCGCCCCGCCGCTGATTAGAAACAAAGTGTGTAAGGGAGACTTTGTGCTGATTTCAAAAGTGAGTTGAAACACGCTGACGCTTCGGGCGTTGACGGTGACCTCCACGCCCGTTAAGGCGTCCAACACTTCCCTGGAAACTGGAACCGGGACGGCGGGACCCACCATCAACGTCAGGTTCACCCCTTTAAGCATTGGAGCCTCCCAAAAAGCCTTTCGGCAGGGTGATGCGCAATTCGCGCCCCACCTCTTCCGTTAATTCGTCCGGGCGCACGGCGCCGTTGGCGTCGCATAGTTGCCAATATTGTTCCGGGTTTCCCAGGTAGAGATGCGCCAGATGGTCTATCCGTTCCCCTTGCGAGACGCGATGGATTTGCAGAAGTGAAAACGCCTCGGGCGGCGGAACGAAACGGCGCTTCAAATAAACTTTTTCCTGCCCCGAAACCGTTTCAAAAGTCCGAACCCCGATTCCGTGATACCGGCTGGTGGGCGGAAAGGAAGTCGCCTCCAGTCCCGGCGGCGCGAGCAACTGTTGTAGCGCGTCTTTCATCAGATTTCTCCTATCCCCAGCGTGTTCAACTGCGCGCCGGCGTTTTTATCCCGCAAGGTTTCTTTACGTTGCAAATAGCTCATGAACAAGGCGCCGCCTTTATGCCCAAACCCAAGATCGTCCACGCTCAGGACGCGCATTCCCAGGCTCACCTTGGCCCGCAGGGGATTGAGCCTGGGGTCGAACGCCTCCTCCGTCACGCTCAACTCGGTGATCCGCACCGGCAGAACGCGCTCCTTGCTCCAGACAAATAAAACGAGGTCGGATTCCATGGGCAGGATTTCCAAAGAGCCGGACTCCGCCAGTCGGTTGTTGGCCAGCAAATCGTCGCTGGCGGGATAGAGCAGGGATTCCAGCGCCGCCAGTTCGCGATGAATCCCGAGTTCTCTGGCGTCCGAATCGTCGGTCCCCAACAAATCGGTGGCGTCGATCACGGCGTCGAGTTTCAAGGATTCCACCGCCGGACCCTTGAGACGCATCGCCTGCGAGCGGTCGCCTTCGCCGTCCGCCCCCTGGGTCTGGAAACTGCGGGTGAGCGATTCCGGGTTGTACTGCAGGGGGATGACCCGCTTCACCTGGGACGATTC
>JAJDBD010000134.1 GCA_029261575.1 Nitrospinaceae bacterium
GTCTTTGGATTTGATTGTCGGCATCGGAGCCATAGTTTCGCGCCGGTCCGCCGGTTTCATTCCGTAAAAAATTAATCCCACGATTATGTTAACGCTTCCCGCGCCTACCAAAGTCATCGGAAGCCCAAACGACGGGAGCAAATAAAATCCTGCGATGAGGGATCCCCCTGCCGCGCCTAAAGTGTTCAGCCCATATAGCGTGGAATGCGTGCGGGTGGCGGATTCCATATCGGCGCTCAGCGCCTGGGTCAATACCGGGATGGTTCCGCCCATGAGCAATGTGGGCGGCAATAGAAAACAAAGCGTGGCGGCCATTTCCTGCCAGAAAAAATTTAAGGGAACCGCCGTCAGCGCCAGGTAAAGTTTTGGGGAAAAAATGGCCCAGACGCCAATGGCGAACTCGGTGACTCCGTAAAGCTTGAACAGGTTTTTATGGAAGACCCGGGACAAACGCCCGTATAAAAAATATCCACCGGACATGCCGCCCAAAAAAACTGCGATGATGGTCGCCGTGGCTTCCGACTGGGAACCCAGGAGATAGACGAGGTAGCGATGCCAGGTATTTTGAAATACCAGCGCCGTGCCCCCCGTCAGGAAAGCGAGCGCGTAGGAGAGAGTTATTAATCTGGAATAAACTTGAGTCGGCACAATTAAATATAGTTTTAGAATTAGAAGCGTCGCTAACGAAATATCCTGCGGAGAAAATCCAAACGCGGGAGTTAAAAAGCTCCCATCAAACCCATCCAGTCGCGCAGGTTATTAATGTGGAGGTAGGAATTTGTTTGCCGGACGTCGCCCATGGGCGCGTTGGGCCGGCCTCCGTAGTTATGACCGGGATACAATATTATGTCGTCCTGGATTTTGGTCAGGCGCGTGGTGAGGGTGCGAAACATTTCCTCGCTGTCGCCGCCCGGCAAATCGACGCGACCGCATCCCTGGAGAAACAGAGTGTCGCCGGCCAGCAGGGAGTCGGATATCCGGAAGCATTGCGACCCCGGCGTGTGTCCCGGCGTGTGCAGACAGGCGATTTCCAGCGACCCGACTTTTATTTTGTCCTCGCTGTCCACCAGCTTCATGTCGCTTTTGGAAAGTCCGGTCACCTGCATGAGTCCGTCGGCTTCGTGCTTGTTGACGTAAACGGGGACCGGATTTTTTTCCATCAATTCCGGCAGTCCCTTGATGTTCATTCCAAAAATTTCGCCGCCGACGTGGTCGGGATGATAATGCGTGACCAGAGCGCCGACCAGGTTCATGTCGTCTTTCTGGAGAATATCCAACAAACCGTCGACGTCCCAGGCCGGATCGATCACCACGCAATCCCGGCTTTCGGCGTCTCCGATCACGTAAATAAAATTGGCCATCTGCCGGGCGGATGCGTCGCCGACCGCCAAATCCTGACCGGTCAGCAATTGTTTAAAGTACATCGTTTCATTTTGGCTCAAGGCGATCGCTCCTGTGCTTGAGGTTTTAATGCGCGATTTAATAAATCAGCCAACCGGATTCCCGCTTTGCTCAATTGCATTTTGACAACTTGGTGAGCCTGGTCGACATATTCAAATTTCAATTGTTTGAGCGCCGTCAACTCCATGGGATAAGCGTATTTCAACGCCAGAAATCTCGATTCGTCGCTCCATTCCCGCGCGGTTCCGGCGCTCCATTTACGGATATCCGCCGGGCTGATTTGACGGTTCAGTTTTCTGGCGTAGCCCGGCAGGCTTTGCCCCTTATTCAGAAAGATCAAACCGGAATCCCATAAAGCGTGTAGTTTGGTTTCTTTATAATCATGGGTCACTTTAATTTCATTTCCCCCGCGGTCCTCCTTGTTTCCCAGGTGGAGCGGTTGATGCACGTCCGCCACAAAATGAACCAGATATTTCAAGGCGTCTCGCCGCTTGTCGGAAGATTTTTTTTCGTCCCTCAACGTCGTCTCAAATTGAAATATTTTTTCCGTCACGCAGTTTCCGCGCGGGCAATCCCTTTTCCGGTCGTAGTATTTTTTTCCCTTGGCAATATTGGTATAGTGCCAAGGTTTTTCCCCGGTTCTTTCGTCCCTGATTTTATCCGCCCAGACCGAGATATTGGACAATTTAATTATGTTAAAATCCTTGGCGATTCGGGCTTTGATGCCGGGTTCCAAGTTGATTTGGGCGATTTCGGCAACGATTCGATGGGCCTGCGGACCCCAGGCACCGACTGAAGGCGCAACGCAACATGCGAAGCCCAGAAGGACCGGCAGATATTTTAAAATTAAACCGTTGCGGAACGTTCCCGTTCCTTTGATAATTCGCCGGAGCATATTAGGGTATCGTCGCAAAATAATTCGTAAAACACAACGCCTTGTCGCGTTCCCAGGATGCAATTTTTAAAACAACTATTTTTTACCGTCCGATTTTGGCTGATCGTCGTCCTGTTAACGTTGGTTTTTGCTCCCCTTTCGATTATGGCCAGGGGGATCGATTCAAGCGGGGACTGGTCGCACAAGTGCAACAGTTGGTGGAGCCGGTGGACCTGTATTTTAAACGGGGTGAAGGTGACCGTGGAAGGGATGGAGCATGTCGACCTCAATCGCGCCCAAATTTTTGTAGCCAACCACCAGAGCTATTTCGATATTTTTGCCCTGGACGGTTTTTTGCCCGTGCAACTCCGGTGGATGTCCAAGGCGAGTATCTTCAATATTCCCCTGGTCGGTTGGGCGATGCGGGCGGCTGATTGCATCAGCGTTGAAAGGGGCGACAAAAAAAAATCCTACCAGGCGTTTTTGGCTTCGGTGGAAAAATTAAAATCGGGAAAGTCGGTGGTGATCTTTCCGGAGGGAACGCGGTCGGAAACCGGGGAAATCGGCGAGTTCAAAAAAGGCGGACACCTTCTCTCCGCCCGCTCCAAAGTCCCCCTGACTCCCGCGACCATCATCGGGAGCCGGGAAATCATCAAAAAGGGAAGCGGGACGATCCACCCGCGGCCGGTGAAAATCATTATTTCCCCGCCCATCGAATGGGATCCGAAAAAATCCAACAAAGGAGAAAACGTACTGGAAGAAATCCGCCAGATTATTTGCCGCAATTTCGAGGAAAATTCATCTTAACTGCTCGCCCCCAGGCAAGTCGGGCAAGCGCCCGGCGGCAACGAGTGTAACTAATTTTGGAAACGCGATTCGGGCAGGAAAGCTTGCATGTCAAATTCAACGGTGAACATTCGGCAGGCAAGAGTTCGAGTTGGGAGAAATTTTTCAATCGCCAGCTATTTGCCTCCAGGCGCTGGCCTGGCGGTCAGCGTTTTTCGGCTTTGATAAAATCCCAAACTTCCTTGGCGTGATTGCGTAGGTCCTCAATGTCCCTCCACACGGCTCGAATCATCCCGGTTTTATCGATAATGAATGTGGATCGCTGAACTTTTTTCACCATCTGGCCGAGGTCCTCTTCCTCAACAATAACGCCGTATTTTTCGGTAGCATCCTTGTACTCGTCCGCCAGCAGGGTGAAACCCAGTTGGTAAACCTCGATGAATTGCTGGTGCGAATTCACTCCGTTCCAACTGCAACCCAAAATCTCCACCTCGCGCGTTTTGAAGCGGCGATTCCATTCGTTAAAACCCACCATCAACCGGGTGTCTTCCGGACTGCTGTCGAAAACGTAAAAACAAAGTACCACCCATCGTTTGTCCTGGAAATCCTTCAGGGAAATCCGGACCTTTTCCTCGGCGGAGGGACTTTTGGCGCCCGCTTTGTACCCGTAAACCGCGGGCAGTTCAAAGTTGGGCGCCCGGTCCCCTACTTCCAATAAATCCGGCATCGATCAGGATTCCTTGCCGAACGCTTTATCCAGCAAAGGCTTCACTTCGTTCTTGGCTTCCATCTCGTCCAGAATGTCCGTATCGCCGTAGAAATCGCCATCGATGAACACTTTCGGCAAGGTGGGCCAGTTGGTCATTTTGCTGAGCGCTTCGCGTTTCTCATTACTGTTTAATGCGTTAACAACCTCAAACGGGTACCCGTATTTTTGGAAAAACTGGATGGTCTCTACGGTGAAGCCGCATTGCGGAGCCGCTTTGGTGCCTTTGCCGTAAATCAGAATTTTGTTACTTGCGATTTCTTCCTTAATTTCATCCTCAATAGCAGACATGCGTCCAACTCCTTTTTTTAAAAATATTAATGAGCAAAATTTTTCCTTTAACCGGGCGTGGCAGTTTTAATTTCCAACGCGTGGATGCGACCGTCGTTCATGGCGGGAGTCAAAATTCCCTGGACCATCCGGTGCCTCTCCATCACGTTTTTACCTTCAAATTCGGCGGACTCGACATGAAGCATAAAATGATCGCTCATGCCGGTTTTATCCATGACGTTGACTTCCGCGTCGGGTATTTGTTCTTTAACTAAATTGACCAGTTCGGGAATGCTAATCATTTTGAATTTGTCTTCTCCTCTACAAAATTACATTTGGCGATTGAAACTATAGGATTCAATTTTCCAGCAAAAGGTTTAACTTTTTCCACTGACCCTAAAATATGATAAAATGGGGTGTTAGTGACGTTCCGGCGCTTTTACCAAATACGCGGCTCTCGGCCCAGCGCCTTGATTAAACAAGCATTTTATCATTTTTAATACAAAGTTAGAATCTTCATTTGACAAATCCTATCTAATTATAAAAGATTAGAAGTGTATCAACCCATTCGGAGGAAACCATGGTTGCGGTAGGACAAGATTTTATAAAAATCACTCCAAAGGCCCAGGAAGAAGTCAAGCGGCTGGTGATCGCCGACGAAAAACCGGATATCGGGCTTCGGTTGGGCGTCAAAGGCGGCGGATGTTCCGGCCTGTCTTACGAATTGCAATTCACGCCCACGGAAGCGGGCGATACGGTGATTGACTTTGACGGCTTCCAGGTTTTTATGGACGCCAAAGGCATGATCTATCTTAAAGGCATGCAATTGGACTTCCAGGACGGTTTGAATGGAAAAGGCTTTGTTTTCCAAAACCCTAATGCAACTTCGACTTGCGGGTGCGGAGAATCTTTTTCCATCTAGGCCAAAACCCATTGGTTCAACCTCGTCAAATCCAAGCGCTCCGGATTTCAAGATTCGGCGCGCTTTTTTTATTTCGCCATGTCCGCTGATAATATTCCAAACGACTACCAGTCCGTCCGCCAATCCGCCGGGTACTTTTACCTTAAAGACTGGCGCCTGGTAAAAGCTACCGGCACGGACGCCTTAAATTTCCTGCAAACCCAGACCACAAACGACGTCCTCCAACTCCAGATCGGCAAGGGACAAAACAGCGCGATTGTCGACAGAAAAGCGAAAATCGTTGCCACCTTTTCGATTCACCGGTTCGCTGAAAACTCCGTTTTTCTGTTGGTGGAAAATACTCAAAAATCTCGTTTGTTGCAACACCTGGAAACGTACCATTTCCGTGAGGACGTGGTTTTCGAATCCGAACTTCCTCAAAACTCCCTGTTAGCCCTTCAAGGTCCCAAGAGTCCCCTGGCTTTAAAAAACCGGGGGTGGATTGCAAACCTTCCGGAAAAACCAAATGATATTTTACAGGCCAAATTGAACGGAGCGCCGGTATTTATCGTCAACAAAAGCTTCACCGGAGAGGAAGGGTTCATTTTGGTCTACGGTCCCGAATCGGCTTCGGAAATTTCGGAAAAAATAATCGAGTCCACAAACGACGCCCATCCCATCGCGCCAATCAGCCCGGATACATGGGAGACCCTGCGAATTGAAGCGGGCGTCCCGTTGTACGGAAAGGACATGAGTGAAAAGTTCATCCTGCCGGAAACCGGGTTGGAACACAGTTCCGTCAGTTACAATAAGGGCTGCTATATCGGCCAAGAGGTGATCGCCCGAATCAAAACCTACGGCTCTCCCGCCGTCGCCTTGATGGGAGCTATCCTGGATGGAGACGTCCGGCCCGCTCCAGATTCCGCAATACTGTTGAACCAAAAAAAGATCGGGACGATAAAAAGCTCGTGCCACTCGCCGCACCTGGGAAAAACTATCGCCCTCGCCTATCTACAAAAAGACTATCGCAGTCCCGACTCCACCTGGGAAGTTGAAATAGACGCCCAAACCTTCAAACTGTTGGTTCAGTTGTTGCCCTTTTATCAACCCCAAACCAGCAAGGACCATGCGCAAAAATTACTCGACGAGGCTTTAAACTATTTTAAAAAAGAGGACGACCTCGAGACGCCGATACGGCTGTTGCGCGAGGCGATAGAGCTTGACCCTAAAAACGCCCGCGCCTACGAGTCCCTGGGAGTTCTGCTTGCAAAGCAGGAAAAATTTGACGAAGCGATCGCCCTGATGAAGCGGCTGGCGGAAATCGATCCCGAGGAAATCATGGCGCACACCAACCTGTCCATTTATTATATGAAACTGGGGCGCATAGAGGACGCCGAAAACGAAAAAGCGGAAGCCACGGCGCTGCAATTTGAAAAGTTGATGATGGCCGGCAAAGCCAAGAAAAATAAAGCTCAGGAGGAAGCGCAACAAAAAGTGGATCTGGTAAAAAAAATCGATATGTTCAACCAGGTTCTGGAAATCGACCCCGTAGACCAGGTGGCCAACTTTGGTTTGGGATCGGTTTACTACGAGCTGGGGGAATATTCCAAGGCCGTGCCGCCTCTGCAAACCCTCTTGCGGGAATACAAGGATTATTCCGCCGCCTACCTGATCCTGGGGAAAAACCTGGAAAAACTGGAACAGTATGAGGAAGCCGCAAACATATATAAAGAGGGCGTCGCTGCGGCGTCCCGAAAGGGCGACCTCATGCCGTTAAAAGAAATGCAGACCCGAATGAATCAAATTTTGCATTCCACCAAAGGCCCTTGAGATCGGACATAACCCCATAAGTCCGACTTGGGATTCAACCAGCCTTTATTGATCATACCTTGCGTTACCGACGCTCCGTGGTCCATCAAAAACCAAAACTTTAACAGCAGTTTTTCTTCGGGCGTGGTGTAGACGTCTTCCCATTGTGTCAGGGATTTATCCTTGGCAGTCGCCTGTAAAAGCGAGGCGGGAATAGTCAAGCGCCGCTTCTTGAGAAATGCATGATAACCCTCCAGCAAAACCGGCTTGAACTCCTTCCGGCTGATTTTTATCAACTCAGACACGCTGGGAATTTTTTTGGAGTGGTTCTCAAAAAATTTTAATTTGTAATATTGGTGAACTGTCTCCAACCGAAAATAGCAATGCAGGTCGACCACGCCCTCGCCATAAATCTTGATCAGATATTTACGAATCAAACTCTTGCCAATTTGCAAAAGCAGTTTGTTCAATCTACCGCGCTCGAACAGATGAATGCGCACCGTGCTTAAATGCTTGTAGCATTGAGCTTGCAAATCCTTCCAAAGTTTGTCCGAATCCGGAGAAGCGCGGTACCAGAAAATTTCCTCTCGCGCCGCCTGCAAAGATAATTTAAACGAAGCCGCAATCTGATGGTTATTCGCCTTTTTAGCCTGCCGGGCGATTTTAAACGACGCGTCCCGATCAAACCCCAACGCCAGCAATTCGTCCTGGAAAACCCTCCGGTTTCCAAAAAGAGTTCCCCCTCGCTCCTTGATATGGTCTTTGGATTTCTCGACCCCCCTCAAGGCGAGGCTCACGTCTCTAGGCATTAAGGAAAGGTCCAAACTTTTGGCAAAGCGGTGAATCTCCTCCAACGTTTTATAATTCAACTTATCTATAAAAAGAAACTTTTGAATGTGCTTCTCATGAAACCCGCATTCCTCAAAAATCTGGATTTTTTTGTACTTCACTTCTTCCCAATATTTTCGCGTCCCCTCCTTCTTAAAAAATTGTTCCTGCACCTCCGTTTTGGCTTTGAAAAAATAACTCCTCAGCAAATACCATTTGGATTTTAAAGTGGACTCAATGATCCAACGATATTTTGGCGTGAGAATGGTCAGTTTGGGATCGTCCAGCAAGCCGATATCTCCGGACGCCAAAATATATTCCAGCATTTCAAAATGGCATTCCAGCAATATCGGATTGACCTGCTGAAGAAACTTTCTGTATATGGTTTTCCACCGAAAAATATCCAGAGCGGGAGCCTTCTCCGTTTTGCCCTTCATGCTCCCCAGCCGTTGCTTGATAATTTTGAGAGCCTGCTTTTCCAAGGTTGCAAATAACTTGTCGCGCGAAACGATATCGCAAATTTTTACGCGCTTCAAACGATTGATTGCCTTCGGAAGAACGCTTTGGATTTCAGCCTCTATCTCCGAAAAACCCGTCTTCTTGGAAAAATAAATGGAAGAAAGCAACTCATTTACATTATCCAAAAGAACCACCGTTTTTTTGGCCGCCCTTTTGTATTTATCAAAATCCAGGCTCATATTGCCCGCCTGGCAGGAGCGAATTTCTTCCAGGTATTTTCGCGCCAGAGACAACTCGTCGTCCTGGGCATACGAATCGTTAATGACCTGCAGAAATAAACGCTCCGCGCCCTCCAACTCACGTTGAGCGAGCGCCTCCAAACCCTGAATCAAAGGATCAAATATAAACATGTATCAAAAATTCGTCGGAAAAAAGTCTCAATAATTAGATATCGCAAAAACCTTCCAATCTAGCAGGAAGTTGCTTAATAAGATGCGGATTTTGTTAGAAGGGATTTAAAAAATTGAAATCAAAAAGGACGGAGGATTCGGGGGGAGTAAATCAGGTTAAATATTTCCAGCTTCAACGGCAACTCAACGGCTCCAAAAACACTTCTAAACCCCGGAGACCGACCGAAGATTACAACAAACAAAAAAAACCCAGGGAGGCAATGGAAACGCCTCCCTGGGTTAATACTGCTTACGGTCTAACTACCGAAATACTGAACTACCGAAACACCAGCTTAGTACTGCAGGGTGTTCCACTGGGTTACAGCTTTCTGACCGTTTCTTTCCTTGTTGCCGCCGTTCCAGACAGCAATCCCCATCGGGGTTTTGCCGCCGCCGAACTGCGTGTCGTTAGAATC